>NZ_JAKNRV010000009.1:0-42868 GCF_023072625.1 Pseudomonas emilianonis | reverse complement strand
CTTGCTTGGCCATCCGGCGCCACCTGCCAATGGCTGACCCGCAGCAGCGGCAATTGCGCGGATTGGTGCGCCGCGGCGATCCGATTGGCCACCCCGAACAGATCGGTCAAGCCATGCACCGCCGCCAGTTGCGCGCCCTGGTAGATCAACACACCCAGCTCGATGATCGAGCGTTCCACGGCCATTGTCAGTTTTCCCCCTGTTATTGTCGGTGCAGCCAATCCCCGCTCTGCGCGCCAGCTAAGATACTGGCCCCATCAACCCATCACGAGGCAACACACATGGCCAAGCAAGCGCTCATCCTAATCGATATCCAGAACGACTACTTCCCCCAGGGCAAGTGGCCTCTCGACGGCGTGGAGGCTGCGGCAGACAAGGCCGCGCAGGTGCTGCAGGCATTTCGCCGGGAGGGCGATGCGGTGATTCATGTGCGTCATGAGTTCACCTCGGACGATGCGCCGTTCTTCACCCCAGGCTCCAAAGGCGCGCACCTGCATCCCAAGGTGCTGAACGAAGGCAGTGAGCCAGTGGTGCTTAAACACTTTGTGAATGCGTTTCGCGAAACCCAACTGCGCACGGTGCTGGAACAACGCAGCATCACTGACGTGGTGGTGGTCGGCAGCATGAGCCATATGTGCATCGACGCGGTGGTACGGGCGGCGGCGGACCTGGGCTACAAGGTCACGCTGATCCATGACGCCTGCGCCACGCGGGATCAGGAATTCAACGGGCAAGTGATTCCGGCGGCGCAGGTGCATGGGGCGTATATGGCGTCGCTGGCATTTGGGTATGCGAGCGTGGTGTCGACGCAAGAATACTTGCAGGCCCAAGCGGCGGCCTGACCGCCACGTGCGGGCGTGGCGTTAGCGGGTCGCGATGATGAACAGGCGCGGGAAAGGCAGAAGTACGGTGCCATCAGCCAGGGCCGGATAAGCCTGGCTGATCCGCGCCTGATAGTCCTGCAGGAAAGCGGTTTTTTCGTCGTCGCTCAACGGCGCGAGGAACGGCCGCAATGCCGAGGCCTTGAACCACTCCACCACGGCCGCGTGATCCGCCAGCGGGTGCAGGTAGGTGGTGCGCCACACATCGACGGTGCTGCAGTGTTGGCTCAACAGCTCGTAGTAATAGCTCGCCGTGTGCCGTTCATTGTGTTTGACCGCACCAATCCTGGCAGCCCATGGGCCATCGGCCGCGACCTCACGGGCCAGCCGATGGGCGGGCTCGTCGAGGTTGTCCGGGGTTTGCACCGCCAGGGTTCCGCCGCGTGTCAGTTGGCTGACCAAGTGCGGGTAGAGCATGGCGTGGTCCGGCAGCCATTGCAGGGAAGCATTCGCCAGGATCACATCGAAGGGTTGTGCCGGGGTCCATGCGCCGATGTCCGCCAGTTCGAAGCTCAGCGCCGGCAAGCGTTTGCGGGCGTCGGCCAGCATGTCGTCGGAGCTGTCCATGCCGGTAACGTGAGCCTGTGGAAAACGCTCGGCCAACACTTGCGTGGAATTACCGGGGCCGCACCCCAGGTCAACGGCGGTTTGCACAGCGGTATTGGGAATGGCCGCAACCAGATCGCGGACGGGGCGTGTGCGCTGCTGCTCGAACAGGGTGTATTGCTTGGCTGACCAGGTCATCACGGCTTTCCTTTTGTTTAACGGTTGGCCACAGCCTAAATCGTGTGAGCCATGAGAACAAACGCCAGGGTTCACGGGGGCGACGATCAGATCGTGCCGATCCAGGCGTCAGCCTTGGAGAGCAAACGCCTCATTCCAGACGCCCAGTTGTTGGTGTATTCAGGCGCCCCTCATGGGTTGACCGACACTCACAAGCAGCGGGTTAACGCCGATATGTTGCGCTTCGCGCAGTCTAAGGCCGCATAAAACGTATAAAAAAACCGCGCGGCCTTGTGGGCGGCGCGGTTTTTTAATTTGCAGCTTGTTGCTTCGGTAACCGCTAGAACGGGATATCGTCATCAAAACTGTCGAAATCAGGAGCCGGTTGCGGAGCAGCCTGTTGTGGCGCTGGGCGCGACTCACGCTGTGGCTGCTGACTTGGCTGCTGGCTTGGCTGCGGACGCGACTGCTGTGGACGCGGTGCCGAGTTGGACATGCCGCCCTGGCCCTGTTGGTCGCCCTGTGGACGGCCGCCGAGCAGTTGCATGGTGCCTTGCATGTCGACCACGATTTCGGTGGTGTAACGCTTGATGCCGTCTTTTTCCCACTCGCGGGTCTGCAGTTTGCCTTCGATGTAGACCTGCGAACCTTTGCGCAGGTATTCACCGGCGATCTCTGCCACTTTGCCGAACATCGACACACGGTGCCATTCGGTTTTCTCGACCTTCTGGCCGGTCTGCTTGTCGGTCCACTGTTCGCTGGTCGCCAGACTCAGGTTGGTCACGGCGTTACCGTTAGGCAAGTAGCGAACTTCGGGATCCTGGCCGCATGTACCGACCAATATGACTTTGTTAACCCCACGGGCCATAACGTTCTCCTAAGCTGGGCGCGCTGTCGGCACTGGGTTGACCAGTTGCTCGAGCGTCGCGCGATCCAATAATTCGGTGTCCAATTTGATGTAAATGGCCGCTTCTTCAGCAACCACGACTGCATCGGTTACCCCAACGACGGCCTTCAGGCGCTCGACCAAGCCAGCTTCACGAACGGCTTCGGGCGACAACGGCAGGCGCAGGCTTGTGACGTATGGGGGTTCGCGCATGGTAACAGCAAAGGCCAGCCAAAGTGCAGCCAGCCCGGCGCATCCCAGGAACACAACCGACAAACCGCCGTGCTGAAACATCCAGCCACCCATGATGCCGCCCAGTGCCGAGCCCAGGAACTGGCTGGTGGAATACACCCCCATCGCCGTGCCCTTGCCGCCGGCCGGTGAAACTTTACTGATCAGCGAAGGCAACGAAGCCTCTAGCAGGTTGAACGCGGTAAAGAACACCACCGTACCGATTACCAGCGCCCGCAGGCTGTCGCCGAACTGCCAGAAGAATAGCTCAGTGAGCATCAGCGTCACGACGGCGCCGAGTAAAACTCGTTTCATTTTGCGTTTCTTCTCGCCATAGATGATGAATGGGATCATGGCGAAGAATGAAATCAGCAGTGCGGTCAGGTAGACCCACCAGTGCTGCTCCTTGGGCAGCCCGGCTTTTTCAACCAGGGCCAGGGGCAAGGCAACGAAGCTGCTCATCAGCATCGCGTGCAATACAAAGATACCTAAATCCAAGCGCAGCAGGTCCGGATGCTTGAGCGTCGGCAGCAGGGCCTGGCGCGCAACCCCGGACTCACGGTGCTGCAGGGTGCCGGTGGAGCGCGGCACCATAAAGGCCACGATCACAATACCGAACAAGGCCATGCCGCCGGTGGCCAGGAACAGTCCGTGCAAACCAAAGGCGCGGGTCAGCAACGGGCCGATCACCATCGCGACGGCAAACGACAGGCCGATGGTCATGCCGATCATGGCCATGGCCTTGGTACGGTGTTGTTCGCGGGTCAGGTCCGACAGCAAGGCCATGACCGCCGCAGAAATTGCCCCGGCGCCCTGAAGGACACGTCCGGCGATCACGCCCCAGATAGAATCGGACTGGGCCGCGAGCACGCTGCCGAGGGCGAACACGATCAACCCAAGGTAGATCACCGGACGGCGGCCGATGCGGTCGGAAATGATCCCGAACGGAATCTGGAAAATCGCCTGGGTCAGGCCATAGGCGCCAATGGCCAGGCCGATCAGGGCGGGGGTCGCGCCTGCGAGGTCCATCCCGTAGGTCGCCAGTACCGGCAACACCATGAACATGCCAAGCATACGGAAGGCGAACACCAGGGCCAGACCGCTTGCCGCTCGGGTCTCGCCGCTACTCATGCGTTCGCTGTGGGGATCGTGCATGGAAAAACCTCGTGTGAACCGGCGGCGATTCTACCAGTCCCATCGATTGAGAGGGTATATGCGGCGCTTTGCCGCGCAGGTTTCATGTAAGGCTGCACCTAGCACCTTGACAGTGTATATTCATCCAGTCTTTATCCGTATACTCCTGCATTATTTACGCCCGCCGTGCGAGGCCATCTTGGACAAGATCCTGATTCGTGGGGCTAGAACCCACAACCTGAAGAACATCGACCTGACCCTGCCCCGGGACAAACTGATCGTCATCACCGGTTTGTCCGGGTCCGGCAAATCGTCGCTGGCGTTCGACACGCTGTACGCCGAAGGCCAGCGGCGCTATGTCGAGTCGCTGTCGGCCTATGCCCGCCAGTTCCTGTCGATGATGGAAAAACCCGACGTCGACACCATCGAAGGCCTGTCGCCGGCGATTTCCATCGAGCAGAAGTCGACGTCCCATAACCCGCGCTCCACCGTGGGCACCATCACCGAGATCTACGACTACCTGCGCCTGCTCTATGCGCGCGTAGGTATCCCGCGCTGCCCGGACCACGACATTCCGCTGGAAGCCCAGACCGTCAGCCAGATGGTCGACCTGGTGCTGGCCCAACCGGAAGGCGCCAAGCTGATGTTGCTGGCGCCGGTAATTCGCGAGCGCAAGGGTGAACACCTTTCGGTGTTTGAAGAACTGCGGGCCCAAGGTTTCGTGCGTGCGCGGATCAACGGCAAGCTGTATGAGCTGGACGAAGCGCCGAAGCTCGACAAGCAGAAGAAGCACTCGATTGATGTCGTGGTCGACCGCTTCAAAGTGCGCGCCGACTTGCAGCAACGCCTGGCGGAATCCTTCGAGACCGCCCTGAAGCTGGCGGACGGGATTGCCCTGGTCGCTCCGATGGACGACGAGCCTGGCGAAGAGATCATCTTCTCCGCGCGCTTTGCCTGCCCGATCTGTGGCCATGCCATCAGCGAGCTGGAACCCAAACTGTTTTCCTTCAACAACCCGGCCGGCGCATGCCCGACCTGTGATGGCCTGGGGGTGAAGCAGTTCTTCGACATCAAGCGCCTGGTCAATGGCGAACTGACGCTGGCAGAAGGTGCGATACGCGGCTGGGACAGGCGTAACGTCTATTACTTCCAGATGCTCGGGTCGTTGGCGTCGCACTATAAGTTCAGCCTGGAAGTACCGTTCAACCAACTGCCGGCGGATCAGCAGAAGGTCATTCTCAACGGCAGCGGTTCGCAGAGTGTCGACTTCAAATACCTCAACGACCGTGGCGACATCGTCAAACGCTCACACCCGTTCGAAGGCATCGTGCCGAACCTTGAACGCCGCTACCGCGAGACCGAGTCGGCGAGCGTGCGTGAAGAGCTGGCGAAGTTTCTCAGCACCCAGTCCTGCCCGGATTGCCGTGGCACCCGCCTGCGCCGTGAGGCGCGGCACGTATGGGTTGGCGAGAAGACCCTGCCGGCAGTGACCAACCTGCCGATCGGTGATGCCTGTGAATACTTTGGTGCCCTCAAGCTGACCGGACGCCGTGGGGAGATTGCCGACAAGATCCTCAAGGAGATTCGCGAGCGCCTGCAGTTCCTGGTTAACGTCGGGCTGGACTACCTGTCGCTGGACCGCAGCGCCGATACCTTGTCTGGCGGTGAAGCCCAGCGTATTCGCCTGGCCAGCCAGATCGGTGCCGGCCTGGTGGGTGTGTTGTATATCCTCGATGAACCATCGATCGGCTTGCACCAGCGCGACAACGATCGCCTCCTGGGCACGCTGAAGCACCTGCGGGATATCGGCAACACGGTGATTGTGGTCGAGCACGATGAAGACGCGATTCGCCTGGCGGATTATGTGGTCGATATCGGCCCGGGTGCCGGCGTGCATGGTGGACATATCGTCGCCCAAGGTACGCCTGCCGAGGTGATGGCCCATCCGGACTCACTGACGGGCAAATACCTGTCCGGTCGCGTGAAGATTGAGGTGCCGGCCAAGCGCACGCCACGCAACAAGAAGATGGCGTTGCACCTCAAGGGCGCGCGTGGCAACAACCTGCGCAATGTCGACCTGGAGATTCCCCTGGGCCTGCTGACCTGTGTGACCGGTGTTTCCGGCTCGGGCAAGTCGACGCTGATCAACAACACCCTGTTCCCATTGAGCGCCACCGCCTTGAACGGCGCGACCACTCTGGAAGCGGCCGCACATGACAGCATCAAGGGCCTTGAGCTACTGGACAAAGTGGTCGATATCGACCAGAGCCCGATTGGCCGCACACCACGCTCCAACCCGGCGACCTATACCGGGTTGTTTACGCCCATCCGCGAGTTGTTCGCTGGCGTGCCGGAATCCCGCTCGCGGGGCTACGGGCCAGGCCGGTTCTCGTTCAACGTCAAGGGCGGGCGCTGCGAAGCGTGCCAGGGCGATGGCTTGATCAAAGTGGAAATGCACTTCCTGCCGGATATCTACGTGCCCTGCGATGTGTGCAAGAGCAAGCGCTATAACCGCGAAACCCTTGAGATCAAATACAAGGGCAAGAACATCCACGAAACCCTGGAGATGACCATCGAAGAAGCGCGGGTGTTCTTCGACGCGGTTCCGGCGTTGGCGCGCAAGCTGCAGACACTGATGGATGTGGGCTTGTCGTACATCAAGCTGGGGCAATCGGCGACCACGCTGTCCGGTGGTGAGGCGCAGCGGGTCAAGCTGTCCCGCGAGCTGTCCAAGCGGGATACGGGTAAAACCCTGTATATCCTCGATGAACCGACCACGGGCCTGCACTTCGCGGATATTCAGCAATTACTGGATGTGTTGCACCGCCTGCGTGACCACGGCAACACTGTGGTAGTGATCGAACACAACCTGGATGTGATCAAGACCGCCGACTGGCTGGTCGACCTCGGACCGGAAGGCGGTTCCAAGGGCGGCCAGATCATCGCGGTGGGTACGCCGGAGCAGGTCTCCGAAATGCCTCAGTCGTACACGGGTTACTACTTGAAACCATTGCTCGCACGCGACCGGGCCTGATTTATCCGACCCAATAAAAAGCCCCTGTCACCTCAACGGTGACAGGGGCTTTTTTGCAGCCGGGAATCAGAACTGCGATTGCAGGTAATTCTCCAGGCCGACCAGCTTGATCAGGCCCAACTGCTTTTCCAGCCAGTAGGTGTGATCTTCTTCGGTGTCGGCCAACTGCACGCGCAGAATTTCACGAGTGACATAGTCGTTGTGCTGCTCGCACAGCTCGATGCCCTTGCACAGCGCGGCACGGACCTTGTACTCGAGGCGAAGGTCGGCTGCGAGCATCTCAGGCACCGTGGTGCCTACGTCCAGGTCGTCCGGACGCATGCGTGGCGTGCCTTCGAGCATCAGGATACGGCGCATCAGCGCATCGGCGTGCTGCGTCTCTTCTTCCATCTCGTGGTTGATACGTTCATAGAGCTCGGTGAAGCCCCAGTCTTCGTACATACGCGAATGAATGAAATATTGGTCACGAGCAGCCAGTTCGCCCGTCAGCAACGTGTTGAGGTAATCGATTACGTTGGGGTGACCTTGCATCGCCCTACATCTCCCTGCTTGAAAGTCTGTAGTTTGAACCATGCTGACCTATAGGTCACGGAACCAACGGCAGAAAAGTGAAGATTTACAGAGAAAAGTAGCTGAATTAACGCTAAAACCGCCCAAATGAGGGCGGTTCTGCTTATCGTTTAGAGTCAGTTAAGCGATACACCCAGTGCCTTTGCAATTGCTTCTCCATAAGCCGGATCGGCTTTGAAGAAGTGTTGCAACTGACGCTGGACCACATCACTGGAAACCCCCGACATGGCGCCGGCGATGTTGCCGGTGAGCAAGGCTTTCTGCTCATCGCTCATCAGGCGGAACAGCGCACCGGCGTGGCTGTAATAGTCGGTGTCTTCGCGGTGATCGTAACGATCTGCGGCACCACTCAGGGCCAATGCAGGCTCGGCGTACTGTGGCGCTTGTTTCGGCGCGTCGGCGTAGCTGTTTGGCTCATAGTTGGGAGCCGCACCGCCGTTGCTGCCGAAGGCCATCGAACCGTCACGCTGGTAGCTGTTGACCGGGCTGCGCGGGGCATTCACCGGCAATTGTTGGTGGTTGGTGCCGATACGGTAGCGGTGGGCATCTGCGTAAGCGAAAACGCGACCTTGCAGCATGCGGTCTGGCGACAGGCCAACGCCGGGGACCATGTTGCTCGGGCCGAACGCAGCTTGCTCCACTTCGGCGAAGTAGTTCTGTGGATTGCGGTTGAGTTCCAGTTCACCGACTTCGATCAGCGGGAATTCCTTTTGTGACCAGGTTTTGGTCACGTCAAAGGGGTTCTCGTAATGTACGTTGGCTTGGGCCTCGGTCATGATCTGAATGCAGACGCGCCATTTCGGGAAATCGCCGCGCTCGATCGCACCAAACAGATCGCGCTGTGCGTAATCAGGGTCGGTGCCAGCCAAGCGTGCGGCCTCGGCCGGTGCCAGGTTCTTGATGCCTTGCTTGGTCTTGTAGTGCCACTTTACCCAGTGCCGCTCGCCCTTGGCGTTGATCAGGCTGTAGGTATGGCTACCGAAGCCGTGCATGTGACGGTAACCGTCAGGTATACCACGGTCCGAAAACAGGATGGTGACCTGGTGCAGCGCCTCCGGGGAGTGCGACCAGAAGTCCCACATCATCTGCGCACTTTTCAGATTGCTTTGCGGCAGGCGTTTCTGGGTGTGGATAAAATCAGGGAACTTCAGAGGGTCACGGATGAAGAACACCGGCGTATTGTTACCGACGATGTCCCAGTTGCCTTCTTCGGTGTAGAACTTCAAGGCAAAGCCACGAGGGTCGCGTTCGGTATCAGCCGAACCACGTTCCCCACCTACTGTGGAGAAGCGCAGAAAGGTCGGAGTTTGTTTACCCACCGACTCGAACAGCTTGGCGCTGGTGTATTCAGTGATGTCCTGGGTAACGGTGAACGTGCCGTAAGCACCCGAACCTTTGGCATGCACTCGACGCTCAGGGATGTTCTCGCGATTGAAGTGCGCGAGCTTCTCGATCAGGTGAAAATCGTCGAGAAGCAACGGGCCACGTGGGCCGGCGGAACGGGAGTTCTGGTTATCCGCCACTGGAGCGCCGCTGGCGGTGGTAAGAATTTTGTTCTGGCTCATGCTCAATCTTCCTCAGGTCGGACTTGGAACTGCCGGCTAATCGGCTTGCAGTGAGTATTGATCATCAACATGACACCTACAAATTCATTAAATTGTGGGAATCAATAGAAAATTACTACCAATACACCTGACCACCATAGTGCCGGTGTCGACCTGACGCAGCTTGTACAAATGGCGCTTTTCTTACGCGCACAAAAAACCGGGCACTAGGCCCGGTTCTTCGTTACAGACTGTCGTCTTACTCGGCGCTTACAGCTTCGCCGGCAGTAGCACGATCAACCAACTCGACATACGCCATAGGCGCGTTGTCGCCAGAGCGGAAACCGCACTTGAGGATGCGCAGGTAGCCACCCTCACGGGTAGCGTAACGCTTGCCCAGGTCGTTGAAGAGCTTACCAACGATAGCTTTCGAACGAGTACGGTCGAATGCCAGACGGCGGTTAGCCAGGCTGTCTGTCTTAGCCAAAGTGATCAGCGGCTCAGCAACGCGACGCAGTTCTTTAGCTTTCGGCAGTGTAGTTTTGATCAGCTCGTGCTCGAACAGCGACACCGCCATGTTTTGAAACATGGCCTTACGGTGCGAGCTGGTACGGCTCAGGTGACGTCCACTTTTACGATGACGCATGGTTCATTCCTTACCAAACTCACGTTCGGTGATTACGACGATCAGGCAGTCGCCTTGTCGTCCTTCTTAAGACTTGCAGGCGGCCAGTTGTCGAGGCGCATGCCGAGGGACAGACCGCGGGAGGCCAGAACGTCCTTGATTTCAGTCAAGGATTTCTTGCCCAGGTTCGGAGTCTTCAACAGTTCTACTTCGGTACGCTGAATCAGGTCGCCGATGTAGTAAATGTTTTCCGCCTTAAGGCAGTTAGCCGAACGTACAGTCAGTTCCAGATCGTCAACCGGGCGAAGCAGGATCGGATCGATCTCGTCTTCCTGCTCGATTACCACTGGTTCGCTGTCACCTTTGAGGTCGACGAACGCAGCCAACTGCTGTTGCAGAATGGTTGCAGCGCGACGGATAGCCTCTTCAGGGTCCAGAGTACCGTTGGTTTCCAGATCAATAACCAGCTTGTCCAGGTTAGTACGCTGCTCGACACGGGCGTTTTCCACCACGTATGCGATGCGGCGAACCGGGCTGAACGAAGAATCAAGCTGCAAGCGACCAATGCTGCGGCTTTCGTCTTCATCGCTCTGACGCGAGTCGGCCGGTTCATAACCACGACCACGAGCTACAGTGAGCTTCATGTTCAGGGCGCCGTTAGACGCCAGGTTAGCGATTACGTGATCGGGGTTAACGATCTCGACATCATGATCCAGCTGAATATCGGCAGCGGTAACCACCCCCGAACCCTTCTTCGACAAGGTCAGCGTAACTTCGTCACGGCCGTGCAGCTTGATAGCCAGACCTTTAAGGTTCAACAGGATTTCAATTACGTCTTCCTGTACACCTTCGATGGCGCTGTACTCGTGGAGCACACCGTCAATCTCGGCCTCGACTACTGCACAGCCGGGCATTGAGGACAACAGGATGCGGCGCAGCGCGTTGCCCAGGGTGTGGCCAAAACCACGCTCGAGAGGCTCGAGAGTGATTTTGGCGCGGGTTGGACTGACAACCTGCACATCAATGTGGCGGGGTGTCAGGAACTCATTTACCGAAATCTGCATGGATGCACCTATTTTCTAGCCCTTACTTGGAGTAGAGCTCGACAATCAGGCTTTCGTTGATGTCGGCGGACAGATCACTGCGAGCAGGAACGTTCTTGAAAACGCCCGACTTCTTCTCAGTGTCTACTTCTACCCATTCTACGCGGCCACGTTGGGCACACAGATCGAGAGCTTGGACAATGCGAAGTTGGTTTTTTGCTTTCTCGCGGACAGCGACCACGTCACCAGCACGAACCTGGTAGGACGGAACGTTCACGGTCTGACCGTTAACGCTGATCGACTTGTGCGATACCAGCTGACGGGATTCGGCACGAGTAGAACCAAAGCCCATACGGTATACAACGTTGTCCAGACGGCATTCGAGCAGTTGCAGCAGGTTTTCACCGGTTGCACCTTTCTTGCCAGCAGCTTCTTTGTAGTAGCCGCTGAACTGACGCTCGAGAACGCCGTAAATACGACGGACCTTCTGCTTTTCACGCAGTTGGGTGCCGTAATCGGACTGGCGACCGCGGCGTTGGCCGTGGATACCAGGTGCTGCTTCAATGTTGCACTTCGATTCGATCGCGCGCACGCCGCTCTTCAGGAAGAGATCGGTGCCTTCGCGACGAGCGAGTTTGCATTTTGGACCAATGTAACGAGCCATTCTTTACAATCTCCTGGATTACACGCGGCGCTTCTTCGGCGGACGGCACCCGTTGTGCGGGATTGGCGTCACGTCGGTGATGCTGGCGATCTTATAGCCACAGCCGTTCAAAGCACGGACAGCAGACTCACGACCTGGACCTGGACCTTTGACGTTAACGTCAAGGTTTTTCAGGCCGTATTCCAGCGCAGCTTGACCAGCACGTTCAGCAGCTACTTGAGCAGCAAACGGGGTGGACTTGCGGGAACCGCGGAAACCCGAACCACCGGAGGTAGCCCAAGAAAGCGCGTTACCTTGACGGTCGGTGATGGTCACGATTGTGTTGTTAAAAGAAGCATGGATGTGGGCGATGCCATCAACCACTGTCTTTTTAACTTTTTTACGAGGACGAGCAGCAGGTTTTGCCATGATTAATTTCCTGTCGATTCGCGTGGGCGATTACTTGCGGATCGGCTTACGCGGACCTTTACGGGTACGCGCGTTAGTCTTGGTACGCTGACCGCGCACTGGAAGACCACGACGATGACGCAGACCACGGTAGCAACCGAGGTCCATCAAACGCTTGATTTTCATGTTGATTTCGCGACGCAGGTCACCTTCAGTGGTGAACTTCGCCACTTCGCCACGCAACAGCTCAATCTGCTCGTCGCTCAGATCTTTAATCTTTGCGGCTGGGTTTACCCCAGTATCTGCGCAAATTTTCTGCGCAGTAGTGCGACCAACACCATAGATGTAGGTCAGCGAGATAACAGTGTGCTTGTTATCTGGAATGTTAACGCCTGCAATACGGGCCATTCAGTGGGACTCCAATTGACAGCTACCTACGCCCCGGAAGCCAAGAAATAGGGCGCGAGATAATATCGCTGTAATAACAAATAATCAACCCGGCAGCGCACTAGCTGCCGGGCTTCAAGCGGATCACACTCAGCCTTGGCGCTGTTTGTGACGCGGTTCCGCGCTGCAAATTACTCGAACAACACCTTCGCGGCGAATAATTTTGCAGTTACGGCACAGCTTTTTCACCGATGCACGAACTTTCATCACCAACTCCTCGAACCTTATGGGTACTCAGCGCAACATGCCGCTGCCGTAACCCTTCAGGTTGGCTTTCTTCATCAGGGATTCGTACTGGTGCGAAACGAGGTGCGATTGTACTTGGGACATGAAGTCCATCACAACCACGACGACGATCAGCAACGAGGTCCCGCCAAGGTAGAACGGTACGTTTGCTGCAACCACCAGGAACTGGGGCAACAAGCACACGGCCGTCATATATAGAGCACCGAACAGGGTCAAACGAGTCAGAACGCCATCAATGTAGCGTGCAGACTGCTCACCTGGACGGATGCCCGGAATAAAGGCACCGGACTTCTTCAGGTTTTCCGCTACGTCTTTCGGATTGAACATCAACGCCGTATAGAAGAAGCAGAAGAAAATAATCCCTGCACTAAACAGCAGAATATTCAACGGCTGACCAGGAGCGATCGACTGAGAAAGGTCCTGCAGCCAGCCCATGTTTTCAGACTGACCAAACCAGGTACCCAACGAAGCCGGAAACAGCAAAATGCTGCTCGCGAAAATTGCCGGAATAACACCGGCCATATTCACTTTCAGCGGCAAGTGGCTGGTCTGCGCAGCAAAAACCTTGCGGCCCTGCTGACGCTTGGCGTAGTGAACAGCAATACGACGCTGGCCACGCTCAATGAACACCACAAAACCGATAATCGCTACTGCCAGCAAACCGATGGCAACCAGGGCAAAAATATTGATATCACCCTGACGCGCAGACTCGAAAGACTGCCCGATTGCTCTCGGAAGACCGGCGACGATACCTGCGAAAATCAACATCGAGATACCGTTACCAACACCACGCTCAGTAATCTGCTCACCCAGCCACATCATAAACATCGCACCAGCCACAAATGTGGATACCGCGACGAAATGGAAGCCAAAGTCACCAGTGAACGCAACACCCTGCCCCGCCAAGCCAACGGACATGCCGATAGCTTGAACCAGGGCAAGGATGACAGTGCCGTAGCGGGTGTACTGGCTAATCTTGCGACGGCCAGCTTCACCTTCCTTCTTCAACTGTTCCAACTGCGGGCTGACGGCGGTCATCAACTGCATGATGATCGATGCCGAAATGTACGGCATGATCCCCAGTGCAAAGATGCTCATCCGTTCCAGCGCGCCGCCGGAAAACATGTTGAACAAGCTAAGAATGGTCCCCTCATTCTGTCGAAACAGGTCTGCGAGTCGGTCCGGGTTGATACCTGGAACCGGGATGTGTGCGCCTATTCGGTAGACGATAATCGCCAGGAACAGAAAACGCAGACGAGCCCAAAGTTCAGACATACCGCCTTTGCCGAGCGCTGAGAGAGCACCTTGCTTAGCCATTTATTCCTCGAACTTGCCGCCAGCTGCTTCGATAGCCGAACGCGCACCTTTGGTGGCGCCGATTCCCTTGCCGATAGTGACAGCGCGGGTCACTTCACCGGACAGCATGATTTTCACACGCTGTACGTTGACGTTGATCACGTTGGCATCTTTCAGGGTCTGCACAGTAACGATGTCGCCTTCCACTTTAGCCAGCTCGGACAAACGCACTTCTGCGCGATCCATAGCTTTCAGGGATACGAAACCGAACTTAGGCAGGCGACGATGCAGCGGCTGTTGACCGCCTTCAAAGCCTGGAGCGATGGTGCCACCGGAGCGGGAGGTTTGACCTTTGTGGCCACGGCCACCAGTCTTACCCAAACCGCTACCGATACCACGGCCCGGACGATGCTTTTCGCGACGGGAACCCGGCGCTGGACTCAGATCATTGAGTTTCATCGATTAACCCTCGACACGCAGCATGTAGTAAGCCTTGTTGATCATCCCGCGATTCTCGGGAGTATCCTGGACTTCTACAGTGTGACCGATGCGACGCAGACCCAAACCCTTAACGCACAATTTGTGGTTAGGGATGCGACCGGTCATGCTTTTGATCAGCGTTACTTTAACGGTAGCCATGATCAGAAGATCTCCTTGACGCTTTTGCCACGCTTGGCGGCAATGGATTCAGGAGACTGCATTGCTTTCAAACCCTTGAAAGTGGCGTGAACCACGTTTACTGGGTTAGTCGAGCCGTAGCACTTGGCCAGAACGTTCTGAACGCCAGCAACTTCGAGGACAGCACGCATAGCGCCGCCAGCGATGATACCGGTACCTTCAGAAGCAGGCTGCATGTACACCTTCGAAGCGCCATGGGCGGACTTCATTGCGTACTGCAGAGTAGTGCCGTTCAGATCAACTTGGATCATGTTGCGACGAGCAGCTTCCATTGCCTTCTGGATCGCAGCAGGCACTTCACGTGACTTGCCACGGCCGAAGCCAACACGCCCTTTACCATCACCAACCACGGTCAACGCGGTGAAAGTGAAGATACGGCCGCCTTTAACGGTTTTGGCTACGCGGTTAACTTGAACCAGCTTCTCAATGTAGCCTTCGTCGCGCTTTTGGTCGTTATTTGACATAACTTAGAACTCCAGCCCAGCTTCACGAGCAGCATCAGCCAGCGCCTTGACGCGACCGTGATACTTGAAGCCAGAGCGGTCGAAAGCCACCTGCGAGACGCCAGCGGCTTTTGCACGCGTAGCGACCAGCTGGCCAACCTTAGTGGCCGCGTCGATGTTGCCAGTGGCACCATCACGCAGTTCTTTATCCAAAGTCGAGGCGCTCGCCAGGACTTTGTTGCCGTCGGCCGAGATGACCTGGGCGTAGATGTGCTGCGACGAGCGGAACACGCAGAGACGCACGACTTCGAGTTCGTGCATTTTCAGGCGTGCTTTGCGAGCGCGACGCAGTCGAGTAACTTTTTTGTCGGTCATTTGCTATGCCCTACTTCTTCTTGGCTTCTTTACGACGGACGACTTCGTCCGCGTAGCGCACACCTTTGCCTTTGTACGGCTCTGGTGGACGGAAGTCGCGGATCTCAGCGGCCACCTGACCTACCAGCTGCTTATCAATACCCTTGATCAGGATATCGGTTTGGCTCGGGGTCTCAGCGGTGATGCCTTCCGGCAGTTCGTAATCCACTGGGTGCGAGAAGCCAAGGGCCAGGTTCAAAACCGTGCCTTTTGCTTGCGCTTTGTAACCAACACCGACCAGCTGGAGCTTACGCTCGAAGCCTTGGCTTACGCCTTGGACCATGTTGTTTACCAACGCACGAGTGGTACCGGCCATTGCGCGAGTTTGTTGATCGCCATTGCGAGCAGCGAAACGCAGCTCACCAGCTTCTTCAACGATCTCAACCGACGAATGGATGTTCAGTTCGAGGGTACCCTTGGCACCCTTCACCGAAAGCTGTTGGCCTGCGAATTTTACTTCGACACCGGCTGGCAGCTTAACGGGGTTCTTAGCGACGCGTGACATGCTTATCCCCCCTTAGAACACAGTGCAAAGAACTTCGCCGCCGACACCGGCAGCGCGCGCAGCACGATCCGTCATCACACCTTTGTTGGTGGAGACGATAGACACACCGAGACCGCCACGAACTTTTGGCAGATCATCGACGGACTTGTACTGACGCAGGCCTGGACGGCTAACGCGCTTCACTTCCTCGATGACCGGACGGCCTTCGAAGTACTTCAGCTCGATGGACAGCAGTGGTTTGATTTCGCTGCTGATCTGATAACCCGCAATGTAGCCTTCGTCTTTCAGGACTTTGGCAACAGCAACCTTCAACGTGGAAGATGGCATGCTTACGACGGACTTTTCAGCCATCTGGGCATTACGGATACGAGTTAGCATGTCCGCTAACGGGTCCTGCATACTCATGGGCTAGACGCTCCTAATACAAAAAAATTAGCCTTGCGGCTACATATGTCACCGAGAATCTCCGAGCATAAAACACACGGGCTCAGGCGAGCCGCGTATTTTAGACACACTACGGAAATGAAACAAGCCCCAAAAGGGGCTTGTTCCAGATTCAAGGCCACCGGCGGTCAGTATCTTGCGAAACCGACCGCCTGGACGTTGAAAGTACTTACCAGCTAGCTTTAACCAGACCTGGTACGTCACCACGCATTGCCGCTTCACGCAGTTTGTTACGGCCGAGGCCGAACTTGCGGTAAACGCCGTGTGGACGACCGGTCAGGCGGCAGCGGTTACGCATGCGCGAGGCGCTTGCGTCACGTGGCTGCTTCTGCAGTGCTACTGTCGCTTCCCAACGTGCTTCTGGACTTGCGTTCAGATCAACGATGATTGCTTTCAGTGC
The DNA here is from genome assembly GCF_023072625.1 of Pseudomonas emilianonis. Classification (NCBI taxonomy): domain Bacteria; kingdom Pseudomonadati; phylum Pseudomonadota; class Gammaproteobacteria; order Pseudomonadales; family Pseudomonadaceae; genus Pseudomonas; species Pseudomonas emilianonis. Next base: position 26,273 of record NZ_JAKNRV010000009.1, on the reverse strand, counting down.
TGCACGCTTCTTGGCGTACTTGGCAACCGTGAGCTGACGCTTCAGCTCGCGGTTTTTCATGCTCATCTTGGCCATGGTCCTACTCCAATCAGTTGCGGAACGGGAATTTGAAAGCACGCAGCAGGGCGCGACCTTCATCATCGTTCTTGGCAGTGGTGGTCAGGGTGATGTCCAGACCGCGGAGAGCATCGATCTTGTCGTAGTCGATTTCCGGGAAGATGATCTGCTCTTTCACGCCCATGCTGTAGTTACCACGACCATCGAAGGACTTGGCATTCAGGCCGCGGAAGTCGCGGACCCGAGGCAGGGAGATCGACAGCAGACGATCCAGGAATTCGTACATACGCTCACGGCGCAGAGTCACTTTGACGCCGATCGGCCAACCTTCACGGACTTTAAAGCCAGCGATGGATTTCCGAGCGTAAGTCACAACGACTTTTTGACCGGTGATCTTTTCCAGGTCAGCAACAGCGTGCTCGATGACTTTTTTGTCGCCGACCGCTTCGCCCAGACCCATGTTCAGGGTGATTTTGGTAACGCGTGGAACTTCCATCACGTTCGAAAGCTTAAGTTCTTCCTTAAGCTTCGGTGCGATTTCTTTCCAATAAATCTCTTTTAGTCGTGCCATGGTCTTCTACCTAGCAGTGTTCAAGCATCAACCGCTTTTTGGGTCGACTTGAAGACACGAATTTTCTTGCCATCTTCTACTTTGAAACCAACGCGGTCTGCCTTGTTGGTTTCGCCGTTGAAAATGGCGACGTTAGAAGCGTCCAGCGGAGCTTCTTTTTCGACGATACCGCCTTGTACGCCCGACATCGGGTTAGGCTTGGTATGACGCTTAACCAGGTTCAGACCACCAATAACCAGACGGTTATTAGCGAGAACCTTAAGCACCTTACCGCGCTTACCTTTGTCTTTGCCGGCGATCACGATGATCTCGTCGTCACGACGAATCTTTTGCATGTCGGATCTCCTTACAGCACTTCTGGGGCGAGCGAGACGATCTTCATGAACTTCTCAGTACGAAGTTCACGGGTCACTGGCCCAAAGATACGGGTGCCGATCGGCTCTTGCTTGTTGTTCAGAAGAACAGCAGCGTTGCCATCAAAGCGGATAATGGAGCCATCTGCACGGCGAACACCGTGACGAGTGCGGACTACAACAGCAGTCATCACTTGGCCTTTTTTCACTTTACCGCGAGGAATTGCTTCCTTCACGGTAACCTTGATGATGTCACCGATACCAGCGTAACGACGATGGGAGCCACCCAGCACCTTGATGCACATAACACGGCGAGCGCCGCTGTTATCGGCCACATCGAGCATGGATTGAGTCTGAATCATATAATTTCTCCGACCCCTAGTCCTTAGACTTCCACAGCGCGTTCGAGAACATCAACCAGTGCCCAAGACTTGGTCTTGGCCAGCGGACGAGTTTCACGAATAGTGACCTTGTCGCCGATGTGGCACTGGTTGGTTTCGTCGTGCGCGTGCAGCTTAGTCGAACGCTTAACATATTTACCGTAGATCGGGTGCTTAACGCGACGCTCGATCAAAACGGTGATGGTTTTGTCCATCTTGTCGCTGACAACACGGCCAGTCAGCGTACGGACAGTCTTTTCGGCTTCAGCCATGATCACTTACCTGCCTGCTGGTTGAGCACAGTCTTCACGCGAGCGATGTCACGCTTAACTTGCGAGAGCAGATGAGACTGCCCCAACTGGCCAGTTGCTTTCTGCATGCGCAGATTGAACTGGTCGCGCAGCAGGCCGAGCAGTTGCTCGTTCAGCTGCTGTGCGGATTTTTCACGAAGTTCATTCGCTTTCATCACATCACCGTCCGTTTAACAAAGGCGGTGGCGAGCGGCAGCTTTGCAGCAGCCAGGGCAAAAGCCTCACGCGCCAGCTCTTCAGTTACACCCTCGATTTCATACAGGACTTTGCCTGGCTGAATCTGGGCAACCCAGTATTCCACGTTGCCCTTACCTTTACCCATCCGAACTTCGAGGGGCTTTTTGGAGATTGGCTTGTCCGGGAATACACGGATCCAGATCTTGCCGCCACGTTTTACGTGACGGGTCAGAGCACGACGCGCTGACTCGATCTGACGAGCGGTGAGACGACCACGAGCTACAGACTTCAGCGCGAATTCGCCGAAGCTGACTTTGCTACCGCGCTGAGCCAGACCACGGTTGTGGCCTGTCATCTGCTTGCGGAACTTCGTACGCTTTGGTTGCAACATTTGGCGTACCCCTTACTTAGCAGCTTTTTTACGAGGCGCTGGTGCTTGTGGTTTCAGTTCTTCTTGGCGACCACCAATTACTTCGCCTTTGAAGATCCAAACCTTTACACCGATCACACCGTAAGTGGTGTGAGCTTCGTAGTTGGCATAGTCGATGTCGGCACGCAGGGTGTGCAATGGCACACGACCTTCGCGATACCATTCAGTACGTGCGATTTCAGCACCGCCGAGACGACCGCTCACTTGGATTTTGATGCCTTTGGCACCAATGCGCATGGCGTTCTGTACGGCGCGCTTCATAGCGCGACGGAACATGACGCGACGCTCCAGCTGCTGAGCTACGCTCTGCGCAACCAGCATACCGTCGAGCTCCGGCTTGCGGATCTCTTCGATATTGATGTGCACAGGCACACCCATTTGCTTGGTCAGGTCCTGACGCAGTTTCTCAACATCTTCACCTTTCTTCCCGATAACGATACCTGGACGAGCGGTGTGGATGGTGATACGTGCAGTTTGTGCCGGACGATGGATATCGATACGGCTTACGGACGCGCTTTTTAGTTTGTCTTGGAGATACTCACGCACCTTCAGATCAGCGAACAAATAGTCCGCATAAGTCCGACCGTCTGCGTACCAGACGGAGGTGTGCTCCTTGACGATTCCCAGGCGAATGCCAATGGGATGTACTTTCTGACCCATCTCTTCGACTCCGTTACTTGTCAGCAACCTTGACAGTGATATGGCAAGACCGCTTGACGATGCGATCAGCACGGCCTTTGGCACGCGGCATGATACGCTTCAGCGAACGCCCTTCGTTGACGAAAACGGTGCTGACCTTCAGGTCATCAACGTCTGCGCCTTCGTTATGCTCGGCGTTGGCTACGGCCGACTCCAGCACTTTCTTCATGATCTCGGCGGCTTTCTTACTGCTGAAAGCCAACAGGTTGAGCGCTTCGCCCACCTTCTTCCCGCGGATCTGGTCGGCGACCAAGCGGGCTTTCTGGGCGGAGATTCGAGCGCCCGACAACTTAGCGGCTACTTCCATTTCCTAACCCCTTAACGCTTGGCTTTCTTGTCTGCCACGTGCCCACGATATGTGCGGGTACCGGCAAACTCGCCTAGTTTGTGGCCGACCATGTCTTCGTTCACGAGAACTGGGACGTGAAGGCGACCGTTGTGTACTGCGATGGTCAAACCGACCATTTGTGGCAGGATCATCGAACGACGCGACCAGGTTTTCACCGGCTTGCGATCGTTCTTTTCCGCCGCCACTTCGATCTTCTTCAGTAGGTGAAGATCAATAAAAGGACCTTTTTTCAGAGAACGTGGCACTGTCGTATCCCTCTATTTACTTGCGACGACGGACGATCATTTTGTCGGTACGCTTATTACCACGAGTCTTCGCGCCCTTAGTCGGGAAGCCCCATGGCGATACCGGATGACGACCACCAGAGGTACGACCTTCACCACCACCGTGTGGGTGGTCAACCGGGTTCATGGCAACACCACGAACGGTTGGGCGAACGCCACGCCAGCGTTTGGCACCAGCTTTACCCAGCGAACGCAGGCTGTGCTCGGAGTTCGAGACTTCGCCCAAGGTCGCGCGGCATTCAGCCAGCACTTTACGCATCTCACCAGAACGCAGACGCAGGGTCACGTAGACACCTTCACGAGCGATCAGCTGAGCCGAAGCACCAGCGGAACGAGCGATTTGCGCGCCTTTACCTGGCTTCAATTCGATGCCGTGTACGGTGCTACCAACTGGAATGTTACGCAGTTGCAGAGCGTTGCCCGGCTTGATCGGTGCCAGGGCACCTGCGATCAGCTGGTCGCCAGCACTCACGCCTTTAGGGGCGATGATGTAGCGACGCTCGCCATCTGCGTACAGCAGCAGAGCGATGTGAGCAGTACGGTTTGGATCGTATTCGATACGCTCGACAGTGGCAGCGATGCCATCTTTGTCGTTGCGACGGAAGTCGACCAGACGATAATGCTGCTTATGGCCACCACCGATGTGACGAGTGGTAATGCGACCATTGTTGTTACGACCACCAGTCTTCGATTTCTTCTCGAGCAGCGGTGCGTGAGGAGCGCCTTTATGCAGCTCCTGGTTGACCACCTTGACCACAAAACGGCGGCCAGGGGAAGTCGGTTTGCATTTAACGATTGCCATGATGCACCCCTTCCTTACTCAGCACTGCTGCTGAAATCGAGATCTTGGCCTGGCTGAAGGGAGATAACCGCCTTCTTCCAGTCATTACGCTTGCCCAGACCGCGAGCAGTGCGCTTGCTCTTACCCAGAACATTCAGGGTAGTAACACGCTCTACTTTCACGCTGAACAGGCTTTCGACGGCCTTCTTGATTTCCAGCTTGGTTGCGTCAGTTGCAACCTTGAAAACGAACTGGCCTTTCTTGTCAGCCAGAACCGTAGCCTTTTCGGAAACGTGCGGGCCAAGCAGAACTTTAAATACGCGTTCCTGGTTCATCCCAGCAGCTCCTCGAATTTCTTCACGGCCGACACGGTGATCAACACCTTGTCGTATGCGATCAGACTAACTGGATCGGAACCTTGCACGTCACGTACATCAACGTGTGGCAGGTTGCGAGCAGCCAGGTACAGGTTCTGATCAACAGCTTCAGACACGATCAGGACGTCAGTCAGGCCCATGCCGTTCAGCTTGTTCAGCAGATCTTTGGTTTTCGGTGCTTCAACAGCGAAGTCCTGAACCACGACCAGACGATCAGTACGCACGAGTTCAGCAAGGATGGAGCGCAGTGCTGCGCGGTACATCTTCTTGTTGAGCTTCTGAGTGTGATCCTGAGGACGAGCTGCGAAAGTGGTACCGCCGCCGCGCCAGATTGGGCTACGGATAGTACCGGCACGAGCACGGCCAGTACCTTTCTGACGCCAAGGGCGCTTACCGCCACCACGAACGTCGGAACGGGTCTTTTGCTGCTTGCTACCTTGACGGCCGCCGGCCATGTAGGCCACGACTGCTTGGTGAACGAGCGTCTCGTTGAATTCGCCGCCAAATGTCAGTTCGGAAACTTCGATCGCTTGAGCGTCATTTACATTTAATTGCATGTCAGCTTCCCCTTAACCGCGAGCCTTGGCCGCTGGACGTACAACCAGGTTGCCGCCAGTAGCGCCAGGAACAGCACCCTTGACCAACAACAGATTGCGTTCAGCGTCGACGCGCACTACTTCGAGGGACTGCACGGTCACGCGCTCAGCGCCCATATGACCGGACATTTTTTTGCCCTTGAATACACGACCAGGAGTCTGGCACTGGCCAATAGAGCCCGGGACGCGGTGGGAAACGGAGTTACCGTGAGTGTTGTCTTGGCCACGGAAATTCCAACGCTTGATCGTACCCTGGAAGCCTTTACCTTTGGACTGACCGGTTACATCAACCAGTTGACCAGCGGCGAAGATTTCAGCGTTGATCAGATCGCCAGCCTGGTAGTCGCCTTCTTCAAGACGGAACTCCATAACAGTGCGACCAGCTGCAACGTTTGCCTTAGCGAAGTGACCTGCTTGAGCAGCAGTCACGCGCGAAGCACGACGCTCGCCGACAGTGACTTGCACTGCACGATAGCCATCGGTTTCTTCAGTTTTAAACTGGGTGACGCGATTCGGCTCGATCTCAATGACCGTAACCGGAATGGAGACACCTTCTTCGGTGAAAATACGGGTCATACCGCATTTACGACCGACTACACCAATAGTCATGTTGTAAACCTCATGAGTGTACGGGGCTTTCACCCGCTATGGCCGCCCATTTCAGAGCGTTACACGACTAAGACCCAAGTCTTAGCCGAGGCTGATCTGTACTTCCACACCGGCCGCCAGATCAAGCTTCATAAGTGCATCAACGGTTTTATCCGTTGGCTGGACGATGTCCAGTACGCGCTTATGAGTACGGATCTCGTACTGGTCACGCGCGTCTTTGTTGACGTGCGGGGAGACCAGAACGGTGAACCGCTCTTTACGGGTAGGCAGTGGAATTGGACCACGCACTTGAGCACCAGTACGTTTCGCGGTTTCCACGATTTCCTGGGTGGATTGGTCGATCAGGCGATGGTCAAAAGCCTTCAACCTGATACGGATTTGCTGATTTTGCATTGGATTTCAGACTCCGGCTGCTATTCCCAGCGAGCGCAATACGCCCGTTAAAAGGAGGCGCAATTCTATAGACGCCCCAGATGGGTGTCAACCCAATAAAAAAAGCCCCCGCTAAGCGGGGGCTTTCTCAAAACCTCGAAGCTAACTCAAAAAAGAGCTTACTCGATGATTTTAGCTACAACGCCAGCACCAACGGTACGGCCGCCTTCACGGATAGCGAAGCGCAGACCGTCTTCCATTGCGATGGTTTTGATCAGGGTGACAACCATTTTGATGTTGTCGCCTGGCATTACCATTTCAACGCCTTCCGGCAGTTCGCAGTTACCAGTCACGTCAGTAGTACGGAAGTAGAACTGTGGACGGTAGCCTTTGAAGAACGGAGTGTGACGACCGCCTTCTTCTTTGCTCAGCACGTACACTTCAGCTTCGAACTTGGTGTGCGGCTTAACCGAACCTGGCTTAACCAGAACCTGGCCACGCTCAACGTCGTCACGCTTGGTACCACGCAGCAGAACGCCGCAGTTCTCGCCAGCACGACCTTCGTCGAGCAGCTTACGGAACATTTCAACACCGGTGCAGGTGGTGACGGTAGTGTCACGCAGACCAACGATTTCCAGTGGATCTTGAACCTTAACGATACCGCGCTCGATACGACCGGTAACAACAGTACCACGACCGGAGATCGAGAATACGTCTTCGATTGGCATCAGGAACGGCTTGTCGATAACACGAACTGGATCTGGGATGTAGCTGTCCAGAGTCTCAACCAGTTTACGAACGGACGTGGTGCCCATTTCGTTATCGTCTTTGCCTTCCAGAGCCATACGAGCAGAACCGATGATGATCGGAGTGTCGTCGCCTGGGAAGTCGTAAGTGCTCAGCAGATCGCGCACTTCCATCTCAACCAGTTCCAGCAGCTCAGCGTCGTCTACCAGGTCAGCCTTGTTCAGGTAAACCACGATGTACGGAACGCCAACCTGGCGGGACAGCAGGATGTGCTCACGGGTTTGTGGCATCGGACCATCAGCGGCCGAGCAAACCAGGATCGCGCCGTCCATTTGGGCAGCACCGGTGATCATGTTCTTCACATAGTCAGCGTGACCTGGGCAGTCAACGTGAGCGTAGTGACGGATCAGCGAGTTGTATTCAACGTGAGCGGTGTTGATGGTGATACCACGAGCTTTTTCTTCTGGTGCGCTGTCGATTTTATCGAAATCAACGATTGCAGAACCGAAAATTTCGGAGCAAACGCGAGTCAGAGCAGCAGTCAGAGTGGTTTTACCGTGGTCAACGTGACCGATAGTGCCAACGTTGACGTGCGGTAGGGAACGATCAAATTTTTCTTTAGCCACGACAATTAACTCCTTGCCTAAAGGACTGAATCAGCCTTGTTTTTTGGATACAGTTTCAGCGATGTGCGCCGGAGCTGTGTTGTATTTTTTGAATTCCATAGAGTAGCTTGCGCGACCCTGGGACATGGAGCGAACGTCGGTCGCATAACCGAACATCTCACCCAACGGAACCTCGGCGCGAATCACTTTGCCGGAAACCGTGTCTTCCATACCCAAGATCATGCCGCGACGACGGTTAAGGTCGCCCATGACATCACCCATATAGTCTTCAGGTGTAACAACTTCTACCGCCATGATTGGCTCAAGCAACTCACCACCGCCCTTCTGGGCCAGTTGCTTGGTTGCCATGGAAGCAGCCACCTTGAACGCCATCTCGTTGGAGTCGACGTCGTGGTAAGAACCGTCAAAAACGGTTGCTTTCAGGCCGATCAGCGGATAGCCGGCAACAACACCGTTCTTCATCTGCTCTTCGATACCCTTCTGGATAGCAGGGATGTATTCCTTAGGAACAACACCACCCACTACTTCGTTCACGAATTGCAAACCTTCCTGACCTTCATCAGCAGGAGCAAAACGGATCCAGCAGTGACCGAACTGACCACGACCGCCGGACTGACGAACGAACTTGCCTTCGATTTCACAGTTCTTCGTGATGCGCTCACGATAGGAAACCTGAGGCTTACCGATGTTGGCTTCGACGTTGAACTCACGGCGCATCCGGTCAACCAGGATGTCCAGGTGCAACTCGCCCATGCCGGAGATGATCGTTTGACCAGTCTCTTCATCAGTCTTGACGCGGAAAGATGGATCTTCCTGAGCAAGTTTGCCCAGAGCGATACCCATTTTTTCCTGGTCATCCTTGGTCTTAGGCTCTACGGCAACCGAAATAACCGGCTCCGGGAAGTCCATACGAACCAGGATGATTGGCTTGTCAGCGTTGCACAAAGTTTCACCAGTGGTGACGTCCTTCATGCCGATCAAGGCCGCGATGTCACCAGCGCGTACTTCCTTGATCTCTTCACGGGCGTTTGCGTGCATTTGCACCATACGACCCACGCGCTCTTTCTTGCCCTTGACCGAGTTGATCACGCCGTCGCCGGAGTTCAACACGCCCGAGTAAACGCGGACGAAGGTCAGGGTACCCACGAATGGGTCGGTAGCGATCTTGAACGCCAGAGCCGAGAACGGCTCGCTGTCGTCTGCATGACGCTCCAGCTCGATAGTCTCGTCATCCGGGTCAGTACCCTTGATGGCAGGAATATCAACCGGCGCCGGCAGGTAGTCGATCACGGCGTCGAGAACCAGGGGAACACCCTTGTTCTTGAAGGAAGAACCGCAAACAGCCAAGACGATCTCACCAGCGATAGTACGCTGACGCAGAGCGGCCTTGATTTCCGCGTTGGTGAGTTCTTCACCTTCGAGGTACTTGTTCATCAGCTCTTCGTTGGCTTCGGCTGCAGCCTCAACCATGTTATTGCGCCACTCGTCAGCCAATTCCTGCATGTCTGCTGGGATAGCTTCGCGACGAGGAACCATACCTTTGTCAGCATCGTTCCAGTAAACAGCTTCCATGGCCAGCAGATCGATCTGCCCCTGGAAGTTGTCTTCGGAACCGATAGCCAACTGGATTGGCACCGGGGTGTGACCCAGACGTTGCTTGATCTGACCGATCACGCGCAGGAAGTTCGCACCAGCACGGTCCATCTTGTTTACGTAAACAAGACGTGGAACGCCGTATTTGTTGGCTTGACGCCATACGGTTTCCGACTGAGGCTCAACACCCGAGGTGCCGCAGAACACAACGACAGCGCCGTCGAGTACACGCAGGGAACGCTCAACTTCAATGGTGAAGTCTACGTGGCCCGGGGTATCGATTACGTTGAAGCGGTGCTCATCTTTGTACTGCTTCTCGGAACCCTTCCAGAAGGCGGTAATAGCAGCAGAAGTAATGGTAATACCACGCTCCTGCTCCTGAACCATCCAGTCTGTGGTCGCGGCGCCGTCATGCACCTCGCCCATCTTGTGACTTTTGCCGGTGTAAAAAAGGACGCGCTCGGTGGTGGTGGTTTTACCAGCATCCACGTGAGCGACGATACCGATGTTACGGTAGCGACTAATCGGAGTAGTACGAGCCATAAAGCCCTCGCAAAATTAGTGAAGCTAGAATTAGAAGCGGTAGTGCGAGAAAGCTTTGTTAGCTTCAGCCATACGGTGCACGTCTTCACGCTTCTTAACAGCAGCACCTTTACCTTCAGCAGCGTCCAACAGTTCGCCAGCCAAACGCAGAGCCATAGACTTCTCGCCACGCTTACGGGCGAAGTCTACCAACCAGCGCATTGCCAGGGCGTTACGACGGGACGGACGAACTTCGACCGGAACCTGGTAAGTAGCACCGCCTACACGGCGCGACTTCACTTCGACCAGCGGAGCGATGGCGTCGAGAGCTTTCTCGAAGATTTCCAGGGGGTCGCTGTTCTTGCGTTCTTTAACCTTTTCCAGCGCGCCATAAACGATACGCTCGGCAACGGCTTTCTTGCCGCTTTCCATCACGTGGTTCATGAACTTGGCCAGAATTTGGCTTCCGTATTTTGGATCGTCAAGCACTTCGCGCTTGGCTGCTACGCGTCTTCTTGGCATGGATAAGCCCTCAAACGGTCTTCAGGTTCGCTCGGAATCGGTGCCCTTTCGGGACGCCTCCGACCTTACTCTTATCGACTCAGAAAATAAGATGATTCAGTTTTACAAAAAGCCGCTACTACTTAGGCTTCTTGGTACCGTACTTCGAACGACCCTGGTTACGACCTTTAACGCCGGAAGTATCCAAGGAGCCGCGTACGGTGTGGTAACGAACACCTGGCAAGTCTTTTACACGACCGCCGCGGATCAGTACCACGCTGTGCTCTTGCAGGTTGTGGCCTTCACCGCCGATGTACGAGGAAACCTCGAAACCGTTGGTCAGGCGCACACGGCATACTTTACGCAGTGCCGAGTTAGGTTTTTTCGGCGTAGTTGTATACACGCGAGTGCATACGCCACGACGTTGCGGGCAGTTCTGCAGCGCAGGCACGTCGGATTTCTCGACGATACGCTTACGCGGCTGACGTACCAGCTGGTTGATAGTTGCCATCTACTAGCTCCACTGTTGTCTTGCGACGCTATTGTCTTGCAAGAAAAGCAAAATGGCAGGAACGAATTCCCGCCAAATTTAGGGGTACAAGAGTCTAAAGAGGATCTTGTCCCCAGTCAAGGCAAGGCCCCGACCTCCCCTCTCAACGAACCGGGGCAAAACTGCCTCGATCCGACGAATGGGGGCTGCCAGGGCCCAGACTTATTTATCGCAGAACTCAGTTACCGCTTGAGTTCAGCGCTTCGGTCAGTGCAGCTTCCACTTCACTGGCGCTTACGCGCAACGGCTTGTCAGCTTCACGGCGGCGCTTGCGCTCGCTGTGGTAAGCCAAACCGGTACCGGCTGGGATCAGACGACCCACAACCACGTTTTCTTTCAGGCCGCGCAGGTAATCGCGCTTGCCGGTTACCGCTGCTTCGGTCAGTACACGAGTGGTCTCCTGGAAGGAGGCCGCCGAGATGAACGATTCAGTGGACAACGACGCCTTGGTGATACCCAGCAGTACACGAGTAAATTTGGAAACAAATTTCTCGTCGGCTGCCAGACGCTCGTTCTCTACCAGTACGTGAGTCAGTTCCATCTGGTCGCCCTTGATGAAAGTAGAATCGCCGGATTCAGCGATTTCAACTTTACGCAGCATCTGACGCAGGATGGTCTCGATGTGCTTATCGTTGATCTTCACGCCTTGCAGGCGGTAAACGTCCTGGATCTCGTTAACGATGTACTTGGCCAGCGCACTCACACCCAGCAGACGCAGGATGTCGTGTGGATCGCTAGGACCGTCGGAGATAACTTCGCCGCGGTTTACCTGTTCGCCTTCGAACACGTTCAGGTGACGCCACTTCGGAATCAGCTCTTCATACAGATCGCTACCGTCGTTCGGGGTAATGACCAGGCGGCGCTTGCCCTTGGTCTCTTTACCGAACGCGATGGTGCCGCTGACTTCAGCCAGAATCGACGCTTCTTTCGGACGACGAGCTTCGAACAAGTCGGCAACACGCGGCAGACCACCGGTGATGTCACGGGTCTTCGAAGTCTCTTGCGGGATACGCGCGATAACGTCGCCGATCGCGATCTTCGCACCATCCGCTACACCGACCAGGGCGTTGGCTGGCAGGAAGTACTGAGCGATTACGTCAGTGCCTGGCAGCAACAGATCCTTGCCGTTGTCATCGACCATCTTCACGGCAGGACGGATGTCTTTACCGGCAGCTGGACGATCTTTCGCGTCGAGTACTTCAATGTTGGTCATACCGGTCAATTCGTCAGTCTGACGCTTGATCGTGATGCCTTCTTCCATGCCCACGTAGGTCACGGTACCTTTCATTTCGGTAACGATTGGGTGAGTGTGCGGATCCCACTTGGCCACGATTGCGCCAGCGTCGACCTTGTCACCTTCTTTAACCGAAATCACAGCACCATACGGCAGCTTGTAACGCTCACGCTCACGACCGTAGTCATCAGCGATTGCCAGCTCACCCGAACGGGACACAGCAACCAGGCAACCATCCACTCGCTCAACGTGTTTCAGGTTGTGCAGGCGGACGGTACCGCCATTCTTCACCTGAACGCTGTCGGCTGCGGAGGTCCGGCTTGCCGCACCACCGATGTGGAATGTACGCATGGTCAGCTGGGTACCCGGCTCACCGATGGACTGGGCAGCGATAACGCCGACCGCTTCACCGATGTTCACCTGGTGACCACGAGCCAAGTCACGGCCATAGCACTTGGCGCAAATGCCGAAGCGGGTTTCGCAGCTGATCGGCGAGCGAACGATCACTTCGTCGATGCTGTTGAGTTCGATGAACTCGACCCACTTCTCGTCAACCAGGGTGCCGGCAGGAACGATAATTTCCTCGGTACCTGGTTTGAATACGTCACGGGCAATAACACGACCCAATACGCGCTCACCCAGCGGCTCTACAACGTCACCGCCTTCAATGTGCGGTGTCATCAGCAGACCGTGTTCGGTGCCGCAATCGATCTCGGTTACAACCAGATCTTGTGCCACGTCTACCAGACGACGAGTCAGGTAACCGGAGTTCGCGGTTTTCAACGCGGTATCCGCCAGACCTTTACGAGCACCGTGAGTGGAGATGAAGTACTGAAGTACGCTCAAACCTTCACGGAAGTTCGCAGTAATTGGCGTTTCGATGATGGAGCCGTCCGGCTTGGCCATCAGGCCACGCATACCGGCGAGCTGACGGATCTGCGCAGCAGAACCCCGTGCGCCCGAGTCAGCCATCATGTACATCGAGTTGAACGACTCTTGATCGACTTCCACGCCATGACGGTCGATAACCTTCTCTTTTGAGAGGTTAGACATCATCGCCTTCGACACTTCGTCGTTGGCCTTGGACCAAAGGTCGATCACTTTGTTGTACTTCTCGCCCTGGGTTACCAGGCCGGAGGCGTACTGGCTTTCGATCTCTTTCACTTCATCAGTAGCAGCACTGATGATGCGGGCTTTTTCATCCGGGATAACGAAGTCGTTAACACCGATGGAAACGCCGGAAATGGTCGAATAAGCAAAACCGGTGTACATCAACTGGTCAGCGAAAATCACGGTCTCTTTCAGACCAACCACGCGGTAGCACTGGTTGATCAGCTTGGAGATCGCCTTTTTCTTCATCGGCAGGTTGACGACGTCGTAAGACAGACCTTTTGGCACAACCTGATACAACAGCGCACGGCCGACAGTGGTGTCGACGATACGGACATTGCTCACGCTGCCGCCGTCACGGTCGTTCACGGTTTCGTGAATCCGCACTTTGACCTTGGCGTGCAGTGCGGCTTCGCCGGCACGGAACACACGGTCAACTTCCTGCAGGTCAGCGAATACACGACCTTCGCCCTTGGCGTTGATCGCTTCACGGGTCATGTAGTACAGACCCAATACAACGTCCTGCGACGGAACGATGATTGGCTCACCGTTGGCTGGCGACAGGATGTTGTTGGTCGACATCATCAACGCACGCGCTTCCAACTGGGCTTCCAGTGTCAGCGGTACGTGCACGGCCATTTGGTCGCCGTCGAAGTCGGCGTTGTACGCAGCACAGACCAGAGGGTGCAGCTGGATAGCCTTACCTTCGATCAGTACCGGCTCAAACGCCTGGATACCCAGACGGTGAAGGGTCGGTGCACGGTTGAGGAGAACCGGGTGTTCGCGAATCACTTCAGCGAGAACGTCCCAAACCTCTGGCAGTTCGCGCTCGACCATTTTCTTGGCCGCTTTGATGGTGGTCGCGAGACCACGCATTTCCAGCTTGCCGAAGATGAACGGCTTGAACAGCTCAAGGGCCATCTTCTTAGGCAGACCGCACTGGTGCAGACGCAGGGTCGGGCCTACGGTAATTACCGAACGACCGGAGTAGTCAACACGCTTACCGAGCAAGTTCTGACGGAAACGACCTTGCTTACCCTTGATCATGTCAGCCAAGGATTTCAGAGGACGCTTGTTCGAACCGGTGATAGCGCGGCCACGACGACCGTTGTCGAGCAGGGCATCGACGGCTTCTTGCAACATACGCTTTTCGTTGCGCACGATGATGTCCGGAGCGGACAGATCGAGCAGGCGCTTCAAGCGGTTGTTACGGTTGATCACGCGGCGGTACAGGTCGTTGAGGTCGGACGTCGCGAAACGACCACCGTCCAACGGTACCAGCGGACGCAGGTCTGGCGGCAGAACCGGCAGAACGGTCAGCACCATCCACTCTGGCAAGTTGCCGGAACCCTGGAAGGCCTCCATCAACTTCAGACGCTTGGACAGCTTCTTGATCTTGGTTTCGGAGTTGGTTTGCGGAATTTCTTCACGCAGGCGGCCAATCTCGTGTTCCAGGTCGATAGCGTGCAGCAGTTCGCGGACAGCTTCGGCACCCATGCGGGCATCGAAATCGTCGCCAAACTCTTCCAGCGCTTCGAAGTACTGCTCGTCGTTCAGCAGCTGACCTTTTTCAAGGGTGGTCATGCCTGGATCGATAACGACATAGCTCTCGAAGTAGAGAACGCGTTCGATATCACGCAGGGTCATGTCCATCAGCAAGCCGATACGGGACGGCAGCGATTTCAGGAACCAGATGTGGGCAACCGGCGAAGCCAGTTCGATGTGCGCCATGCGCTCACGACGAACCTTGGCCAGTGCGACTTCAACGCCGCACTTCTCGCAGATCACACCACGGTGCTTCAAGCGCTTGTACTTACCGCACAGGCACTCGTAATCCTTTACCGGGCCAAAGATCTTGGCGCAGAACAGGCCGTCACGCTCAGGTTTGAACGTACGGTAGTTGATGGTTTCCGGCTTTTTAACTTCACCGAACGACCACGAACGGATCATCTCAGGCGATGCCAGTCCAATACGGATGGCGTCGAACTCTTCGACTTGACCCTGGTTTTTCAGCAAATTCAGTAGGTCTTTCAAGGCCTTTCCTCCTGGCGGAGCAGAGAGCGGGCTAAATAGCCCCGCTCTCGATTCGCGTCACGTGTTATTCGGTTTCCAGATCGATATCGATGCCGAGGGAACGAATTTCTTTGATCAACACGTTGAAGGACTCGGGCATGCCCGGCTCCATACGGTGATCGCCGTCCACGATGTTTTTGTACATCTTGGTCCGACCGTTCACATCGTCTGACTTCACTGTGAGCATTTCTTGCAGAGTGTAAGCAGCACCGTATGCTTCCAGTGCCCAGACCTCCATCTCCCCGAAACGCTGACCACCGAACTGAGCCTTACCACCCAGCGGCTGCTGGGTAACCAGGCTGTACGAACCGGTAGAGCGAGCGTGCATCTTGTCGTCTACCAAGTGGTTCAGCTTCAGCATGTACATGTAGCCAACAGTAACCGGGCGCTCGAACTTGTTGCCGGTACGGCCGTCGAACAGCTGCATCTGGCCGCTTTCCGGCAGGTCTGCCAGTTTCAGCATGGCCTTGATTTCGCTTTCCTTGGCACCGTCGAACACCGGGGTAGCCATTGGAACGCCGCCGCGCAGGTTCTTCGCCAGATCCAGGATTTCCTGGTCGGTGAAGGTATCCAGCTCTTCTTTGCGGCCGCCGATCTCGTTGTAGATCTCGTGCAGGAACTTGCGCAGGTCAGCAACCTTGCGCTGCTCTTCGATCATACGGTTGATCTTCTCGCCCAGACCTTTGGCCGCGAGGCCCAGGTGGGTTTCAAGGATCTGACCAACGTTCATACGCGAAGGTACGCCCAACGGGTTGAGGACGACGTCGACCGGGGTGCCATTGGCATCGTGCGGCATGTCTTCAACCGGCATGATCACGGAGACCACACCCTTGTTACCGTGACGACCGGCCATCTTGTCGCCCGGCTGGATGCGGCGACGGATTGCCAGGTAAACCTTGACGATTTTCAGCACGCCTGGAGCCAGGTCATCGCCCTGCTGCAGTTTGCGCTTCTTGTCTTCGAACTTGTCGTCCAGCAGACGGCGACGATCAACGATGTAGGCCTGGGCCTTCTCGAGCTGCTCGTTCAGAGCGTCTTCAGCCATGCGCAGTTTGAACCACTGGCCGTGCTCAAGACCGTCGAGTACTTCGTCGGTGATGTCCTGACCTTTCTTCAGGCCGGCGCCGCCTTCAGCCTTGCGGCCTACCAGAGCGGAACGCAGACGTTCGAAGGTCGCGCCTTCAACGATACGGAACTCTTCGTTCAGGTCCTTGCGGATCTCGTCGAGTTGGATCTTCTCGATGGACAGAGCACGAGCATCACGCTCAACGCCGTCGCGGGTGAAGACCTGTACGTCGATGACAGTGCCCTTGGTACCGGTCGGTACACGCAGGGAAGTGTCTTTCACGTCGCTGGCTTTTTCACCGAAGATGGCACGCAGCAGCTTCTCTTCCGGAGTCAGTTGGGTCTCGCCTTTCGGAGTGACCTTACCGACCAGAATGTCGCCTGCGCCAACTTCAGCACCTACGTAAACGATACCGGCTTCGTCCAGCTTGTTCAGTGCAGCTTCACCCACGTTCGGGATGTCTGCAGTGATTTCCTCAGGCCCAAGCTTGGTGTCACGCGCCACACAGGTCAGTTCCTGGATGTGGATCGTGGTGAAACGGTCTTCTTGAACAACACGCTCGGACAAGCAGATGGAGTCTTCGAAGTTGTAACCGTTCCAGGCCATGAACGCGATGCGCATGTTCTGGCCCAGAGCCAGCTCACCCATATCGGTGGAAGGACCGTCGGCCATAATGTCGCTACGCTGAACGCGATCACCCTTACGCACCAGCGGACGCTGGTTAATGCAGGTGTTCTGGTTCGAGCGGGTGTATTTGGTCAGGTTGTAGATGTCGACACCGGCTTCGCCAGTTTCAACTTCGTCATCAGCAACACGAACCACGATACGGCTGGCGTCAACGGAGTCGATCACACCGCCACGACGGGCCACGACGCAAACGCCGGAGTCACGCGCAACGTTACGCTCCATGCCGGTACCTACCAGCGGCTTATCAGCGCGCAGGGTCGGTACAGCTTGACGCTGCATGTTGGAACCCATCAACGCACGGTTGGCGTCATCGTGTTCCAGGAACGGGATCAGCGACGCTGCAACCGAAACTACCTGCTTCGGCGAAACGTCCATCAAGGTGACGTCTTCAGGCGCCTTGACGGTGAATTCGTTCAAGTGACGAACAGCTACCAGCTCGTCGATCAGCATTTTCTTGTCGTTCATCGTGGCCGAAGCCTGGGCGATCACGTGATCAGCTTCTTCGATGGCGGACAGGAACACGATCTCGTCGGTGACCAGAGCGTCTTTCACCACACGGTACGGGCTCTCAAGGAAGCCGTACTGGTTGGTGCGCGCATAGGCAGCCAGGGAGTTGATCAGACCGATGTTCGGACCTTCCGGCGTTTCGATCGGGCAAACACGACCGTAGTGCGTCGGGTGTACGTCACGGACTTCAAAGCCAGCACGCTCACGGGTCAGACCGCCCGGGCCCAGTGCGGATACACGGCGCTTGTGGGTGATCTCGGAGAGCGGGTTGTTCTGGTCCATGAACTGCGAGAGCTGGCTGGAACCGAAGAACTCTTTCACCGCTGCAGCCACTGGCTTGGCGTTGATCAAGTCTTGCGGCATCAGGCCTTCACTTTCAGCCATCGACAGACGCTCTTTGACCGCACGCTCAACACGTACCAGGCCAACGCGGAACTGGTTCTCGGCCATTTCGCCTACGCAGCGAACACGACGGTTACCCAGGTGATCGATGTCATCGACGATGCCTTTGCCGTTACGGATGTCGACAAGAGTCTTCAGGACCGCAACGATGTCTTCCTTGCACAGCACGCCCGAACCTTCGATCTCGGTACGACCGATACGACGGTTGAACTTCATCCGGCCGACCGCAGACAGGTCATAGCGCTCAGGGCTGAAGAACAGGTTGTTGAACAGGGTTTCGGCAGCGTCTTTGGTAGGTGGCTCGCCAGGACGCATCATGCGATAGATCTCGACCAGCGCTTCCAATTGGTTGCTGGTGGAGTCGATCTTCAGGGTGTCGGAGACGAACGGACCGCAGTCGATATCGTTGGTGTACAAGGTTTCGATGCGAACAACCTGAGCCTTGGCGATTTTTGCCAGGATTTCGGTGTTCAGCTCGGTGTTGCACTCAGCCAGGATTTCGCCTGTAGCCGGGTGAACGATGACCTTGGCGGTCGTGCGACCCAGGACGTAGTCCAGAGGCACGTCCAGCGACTTGAGACCGGCCTTTTCGATCTGGTTGATGTGGCGCGCAGTGATACGGCGGCCGGCTTCAACGATGACCTTGCCATTTTCGTCCTGGATATCCAGGACAGCAATTTCACCACGCAGACGCGAAGCAATCAGTTCCAGGCTGAGGGTTTCATCCTTCAGGCTGAATACGTTGGTGGTGTAGAAAGCGTCCAGCACTTGCTCAGTGGTATAGCCGAGCGCGCGCAGCAGCACGGAGGCCGGCAGCTTGCGACGACGGTCGATACGCACGAACACGCAGTCTTTCGGGTCGAACTCGAAGTCCAACCACGAACCGCGGTACGGAATGATCCGCGCGGAGTACAGGAGCTTGCCGGAGCTGTGCGTCTTGCCGCGGTCGTGGTCGAAGAACACGCCCGGGGAACGGTGCAGCTGGGAAACGATAACACGCTCGGTACCGTTGATAACGAAGGTACCGTTTTCAGTCATCAGTGGGATTTCGCCCATGTAGACTTCTTGCTCTTTGATGTCCTTGATCGCTTTGTTCGACGATTCTTTGTCGAAAATGATCAGACGGACTTTTACCCGCAAAGGTACGGCGTACGTAACACCGCGCAACACGCATTCTTTGACATCAAATGCCGGTTCGCCCAGGCGATAACCGACGTACTCCAGCGCAGCATTGCCGGAGTAGCTGATGATCGGGAAAACGGATTTGAAGGCCGCATGCAGGCCCACGTCGCGGAACTGATCTTTGGTCGCTCCCGCCTGCAAGAATTCACGATACGAATCCAGCTGGATAGCCAGAAGGTACGGGACATCCATGACGTCCGGCAACTTGCTAAAGTCCTTGCGGATACGTTTTTTCTCAGTATATGAGTAAGCCATCAGCGTTCCCCAGCTTGGTCACCTGCTTGTTTGGCCCTCCCGACGGGAGCAGCCAGAAAATCTTGCAAACCCCTTGGTTTGCACCACCGCATCGGGTGGCTACAGCGCGTTAATGGCGGCGACCGAGTCGACAGCCAAGAACGGAAAAAGGCCGGTGGCATGAGCCACCAGCCATCAGCCTTCAGCTTAACGCTTGGGCTGGAGACGCAAGGTCGATGCTTACTTCAGCTCGACTTTAGCGCCTGCTTCTTCCAGAGCAGCTTTGGCTTTGTCAGCGGCGTCTTTCGACACAGCTTCCAGAACAACGCCAGGAGCGCCGTCAACTACAGCCTTGGCTTCTTTCAGGCCCAGACCGGTCAGTTCACGAACTGCCTTGATCACGTTTACTTTCTTCTCGCCAGCTTCCAGCAGCATGACGTTGAATTCGGTTTGCTCTTCAGCAACAGCAGCAACAGCGGCTGGGCCAGCGGAAGCAGCGGCAGCGGAAACGCCGAATTTTTCTTCGAAAGCTTTGATCAGCTCAACAACCTGCAGAACCGACATTTCAGCTACGGCGTTGAGGATATCTTCTTGGGAGATAGACATTACTGTATTTCCTGAATTGGGGGACGGCCTACGCGGCCATCGAAATAAACAAAAATACGCGAGAGAAAATGCTCAGCCTTAGGCTGCGGCAGCTTCTTTTTGCTCGCGAACTGCAGCCAGAGTACGAGCCAGCTTGCTGGTAGCGCCTTGAATCACGCTCATCAGCTGCGAAATAGCTTCGTTACGGGTCGGCAGTGTTGCCAGTACGTCGATTTGGTTAGCTGCGAGGAACTTGCCCTCGAACGCAGCTGCCTTGATCTCGAACTTATCCTGACTCTTGGCAAATTCCTTGAACAAACGGGCAGCAGCGCCTGGATGATCTGTGGAGAACGCGATCAGAGTCGGGCCGGTGAACACGTCGTTGAGAACACTGTATTCAGTGTCAGCAACAGCGCGCTTGAGCAGGGTGTTACGTACAACACGTACGTATACGCCAGCTTCACGAGCCTCTTTACGGAGTCCGGTCATAGCGCCTACTGTCACACCACGGGCATCAGCCACGACAGCGGACAGAGCAGCTTTGGCAGCCTCGTTGACTTCAGCGACGATGGCCTTCTTGTCTTCGAGATTAATTGCCACGGGTTAAACTCCTGCTTGTTACCGTTTCATCTGGCCGAAGCCGGATGTCGTTTTGGTGTCTGATTCGGTAAGGAACCGGGAGCACCATCTGCGTAGGCTTGAGGTTTAAGACTTGCGCCGCCTACGGTCTTGGATAGCCCCCGCCAGGCAGGGACCCCAATTTTTTCAATTGGCGCGATCGCTCACGCCAACGTGTGTCTTATACGTCCAGCGAGCCTTGGTCGATGACCAGACCTGGGCCCATAGTGGTGCTCAGGGTAACGCGCTTGACGTAGATGCCTTTCGAAGAAGCTGGCTTGATACGCTTCAGATCAGCGATCAGGGCTTCAACGTTTTCCTTCAGCTTGACGGCATCGAAGCCGACTTTGCCAACGGAAGTGTGAATGATGCCGTTTTTGTCAGTGCGATAACGAACCTGACCAGCCTTGGCGTTTTTAACCGCGGTAGCTACGTCTGGGGTTACGGTGCCGACTTTCGGGTTAGGCATCAGACCACGTGGACCGAGGATCTGACCCAACTGACCTACAACGCGCATTGCATCCGGGGAAGCAATAACGACGTCATAGTTCAGGTCGCCGCCTTTCATTTCGGCAGCCAGGTCGTCCATGCCAACGCGATCGGCGCCAGCGGCCAGAGCAGCTTCAGCTGCTGGACCTTGGGTGAAGACAGCAACACGTACAGTCTTGCCAGTACCGTGTGGCAGCACAGTAGCGCTACGAACGACCTGGTCGGATTTACGTGGGTCAACACCCAGGTTTACAGCAATGTCAACGGACTCGCTGAACTTGACAGTCGACAGCTCGGTCAGCAGTGCAGCAGCGTCTACAAAGTTGTAGGCCTTGCCTGCTTCGATTTTGCCGGCGATAGCCTTTTGGCGTTTGGTCAGCTTAGCCATTACACACCCTCCACGTTAAGGCCCATGCTACGAGCAGAACCGGCGATGGTACGCACGGCTGCATCCATATCAGCTGCAGTCAGATCCGCGTTTTTGGTTTTCGCGATTTCTTCCAGCTGAGCACGAGTCACGGTGCCAACCTTAACGGTGTTAGGACGAGCGGAACCGCTAGTCAGACCAGCAGCTTTCTTCAACAGAACCGAAGCCGGGGTCGACTTGGTTTCGAAGGTGAAGCTACGGTCGCTGTATACAGTGATGATCACTGGAGTCGGCAGACCTGGCTCAATACCCTGTGTACGGGCGTTGAAGGCCTTGCAGAATTCCATGATGTTCACGCCGTGCTGACCCAGAGCTGGGCCGACGGGTGGGCTAGGGTTGGCCTGAGCGGCCTTCACTTGCAGCTTGATGTAAGCGGTAATCTTCTTGGCCATGAGGCACTCCAATTACGGGTTCGAACGCCTCGAAAGGCTCCCCGGTTACTTGCGCGTTTATCCCAGTGACGACAAAACCCCACAGCCTAGGCTGCGGGGTTGGGATGCTTGCTCAGCTAGACCTTCTCGACCTGACTGAACTCCAACTCTACCGGAGTAGAGCGTCCGAAAATGAGCACCGCCACTTGGATCCGGCTCTTTTCGTAGTTAACTTCTTCGACGGTGCCGTTGAAATCAGCAAACGGACCATCGGTAACACGAACAACCTCACCCGGCTCGAACAACGTCTTCGGCTTGGGCTTGTCGCTACCGTCAGCAACACGACGCAGAATCGCTTCTGCTTCTTTGTCGGTGATCGGAGCAGGCTTATCGGCAGTACCGCCAATGAAACCCATGACACGAGGGGTATCCTTGACTAAGTGCCAAGTACCTTCATTCATGTCCATCTGAACCAGCACGTAGCCAGGGAAGAACTTGCGTTCACTCTTGCGCTTCTGACCATTCCGCATTTCAACCACTTCTTCAGTGGGAACCAGAATTTCGCCGAAGCCATCTTCCATGCCTGCCAGCTTTACGCGCTCCAGCAAAGAGCGCATAACATGCTTCTCGTAACCCGAGTAAGCATGCACAACGTACCAACGCTTAGCCACGGTACACCCTTAGCCAACAATCAAGGAAACAAGCCAGCCGAGCAGGGAATCAAGCCCCCACAACAGCAACGCCATAACCAGAACAACAGCCACAACAATCAACGTGGTCTGCGTGGTTTCTTGGCGAGTCGGCCAAACGACTTTACGAATCTCGGTGCGAGCTTCCTTTACCAGGACCGCGAAAGACTTGCCTTTGGCAGTCTGCAGGCCTACAAAGGCAGCTACAGCAGCGAGGGCGAGCAAAGCGAGCACACGGTACAGGATCGGCGAAGCAGAATAGTACTGATTGCCAACAACGCCTACGACCACCAATGCGACTACAGCAAGCCACTTGACCAGATCGAAACGAGAGCTTTGAGCTTCAGCCTTAGGAGTCATCTATGAAGATCCTGTGAAAAGAAAGCCAGATACACCACGTGAATCTGGCAGGTCAGGAGGGAATCGAACCCCCAACCTACGGTTTTGGAGACCGTCGCTCTGCCAATTGAGCTACTGACCTAAAACAAAATCAGGCCGACCATTATGCAGGCCTGAAAAAGACTTTACAACAGCCAACCCCAAGAGACTTGATACCACCTGGCATAAACGCCAACTACAACAGGATCAAGCCGAGATAGCCGTTAAAACAAAGGCAGATATTTTCATATCTGCCTTGTTATATGGAGCTCTTGAGCGGATTTGAACCGCTGACCTCACCCTTACCAAGGGTGTGCTCTACCAACTGAGCTACAAGAGCAAAACACGCTGCACAACCTGCAAACTTGGAGCGGGTAGCGGGAATCGAACCCGCATCATCAGCTTGGAAGGCTGAGGTTCTACCACTAAACTATACCCGCGGAGCTTGCAGCTCACGCTAAAAATGGTGGAGGGGGAAGGATTCGAACCTTCGAAGTCGTAGACGTCAGATTTACAGTCTGATCCCTTTGGCCGCTCGGGAACCCCTCCTAAGCGAGCCGGCATTCTACATCACGCCGGCCTTCTGTCAAGCATTTTCTCATTAAAAATATGAGGTTAGCTGCGTTGACGTTCGCTTCACGCTGCAGACCTTAAAGGTCTTCACTGCGAAGCGGGCGCCATTCTATGCAAACTATTCGAGAGTTGCAATGCCTTCGCACAGCATTATTTTATGTTTTAACTCATTGAATTCTTTAGCAAGGTTTTCAAACGGCAGATCCTCAGCCAGGCGTCGGCTTTCAGGGGCCACACGAAGCCAGTAACCGGATGCCTCAGGCGTGCTCAACAGCTGAACCTTGACCTTTATATCCAGGCTTGTAAGACGCTGCTCAACAGACTGTGCCTGACGCTGGTCGGCAAAGCCGCCGATGTATAAGCAGGTATTCTGCGCGTCAGGCGCTTTTGCTCGGTCGCGCCGAGACACCGAATCCGAGGATTCACTCAGCAGCCGAATATCCTGCTGAGGGCCACGATAAAGACTCAGGGGCGTGACATCCTTGGCGCGCAACGGAGCCTCTTGCTGATGCCAAACGTAATAGAAGGCATTAAGAACGAGTAAAAGTAAAAACAGCCAACGCATAAGCACCTCAGGACAAAGGACACGCCATTGCCAGACCAACGAAAACCAGGTCCGGAACCAACCGCGCCTGCGGCACAGCATCCGAGACTAGATCAGCATCCCCACCCGTGAGGAATACGGTGAAATCATCACCCCAGTAGCTTCGGGCCAACTCAAGCTGGGTCAACACGAACCCTCTGAGCATCAGAGTACAGCCTCGCTCGACAGCCTCTGCGGTCGTGCGCCCAGGGGAAAGCCGCTCCAGGGCACGCTCAGCAGCCGCGTCGTCGTAGCGTATCTTGCGGGTGTGCGTTCGCAACTGGTTGCGCATCAACGGCATGCCGGGGCAAATGAAGCCTCCCAGGTGCTCTCCATCCGCCGCGATGAAATCTGCCGTGGCCGCGGTACCAAAATCCAGCACCAGGCACGCGCCCGGCGCCAGCTTGAAGCCACCCAGCATCGCCAACCAGCGATCAAGACCGAGACGCTCGAAGTCCTCGTAGCCATTGCGCACTCCGGCCATCTCACGCGCGGACACAGCACAGGATACGGCAACACCGAAAGCCCCTTGCAACACCTCGACCAGCTTATTGGTTTCTTCCAAAGCCCGAACGCTCACCAAGCGGCAACGCGTCAACGACAGCCCAGGTAGCGCCGCCAGGCTTTCAATCAATGCGAAATCCGAACCTACAACACCTTCGGCGGATGCTTTCGCCTGATCCGATTCAAGTACGCGCCATTTGATAAAGCTATTCCCACAGTCGAGCTCAAGAATCATCACGCAACCTCAGGCTTAACTCACCACCGCTATATATTTTTTCAACACCATCCACGTTCAAACGCAACGCCCCCTGGCGGTCGACACCCAGGACCACCCCGTCAATACGATTGACTCCAGCAATGAGGGACACCGCCCTGCCCTGCCATAGGTGATTCTGCTCCCACTCTTCCTGAAGCGCCGCAAAGCCGGAGGCTGTATGTCGCTGCAGGTAGTTTTGCAACTGCAGACCCAGCTGCGCCACAAGTAGATTACGATCCACAGGAAGGCCTGTTTCCAGCTGCACCGACGTCCACTGCTGATCAACTGCAGTGGCTTTCTGCATATTCACGTTAATGCCGATTCCGAGAACAACGTGACAGATATCAGCAGGATCGCCCACCAACTCCAACAGGATTCCGGCAATTTTTTTCTGCCCAACCAGGACGTCGTTTGGCCATTTCAAGGCAGCCCCTTGCACGCCCGACTCACGCAGGGCCTGCATAACCGCAAGCCCCACAACCAGGCTCAGCCCCTCTAGTTGCCGTAGGCCGCCCTCGATGCGCAGCACGAGGCTGTAATACACATTCTGAGCGAACGGACTGACCCACTTGCGCCCCCGCCGGCCTCTTCCTGCGGTTTGTTGCTCCGCGAGCACTAGAAATGGCGCTGCGCACCCCGCATCGACAAGGCGCAAGGCCTCGGCATTGGTGGAGTCAATGGAATCAGAGATGTGGACGGGCCATGCCAATGAAGGCGCCTTTAGCGCAATGTCTTCAGCATTCAAGAACACCAGCGGCGATGCCAACTGATACCCCCTGCCACGCACTTTGTGGATGGGCAAGTTCAACTCAGCCTCAAGATGCTGAAGCTGCTTCCATACAGCACTGCGACTGACGCCCAGGGCGGCGCCAAGTGCTTCCCCGGAGTGGAATCGGCCATCTTTCAGAAGTTTTAACAACGTCAGCATGCAAGTATCGCCTCACAATGAGGCACGCATGATAGCCATGCGCAGGGTCATTGCATAGAAAGGCCGGACCTTAGCACTGAAGACTATCGCGATGAGCCTCTTCGCACTTTCCGAGCGCGCAAAACAAAACCCCTGTCTGCGTGAGCAAACAGGGGTTCTGGAATTTAATCTTGACGATGACCTACTCTCACATGGGGAAACCCCACACTACCATCGGCGATGCATCGTTTCACTACTGAGTTCGGGATGGGATCAGGTGGTTCCAATGCTCTATGGTCGTCAAGAAATTCGGGTACTGAGTCGTGACCTGATGGCCTCGCTTCAGCAAATTGGGTATGTGATAGCTTTCGGTGTTTTGTGAGATCTCGAACTTTCGGTTCGTTTCGTCTTCACACACCGCAATCTGATGCTCTTTCGAGTAGTCAAATTGCTTGGGTGTTATATGGTCAAGCCTCACGGGCAATTAGTATTGGTTAGCTCAACGCCTCACAG
>NZ_JAKNRV010000099.1:0-15652 GCF_023072625.1 Pseudomonas emilianonis | reverse complement strand
TAACGCGCCGATGCGGTTCAATTCAGCATGGGCCCGTTGCTCGATGCCGCCCTCGCCGCCGTGCCCGCCTCGACCCCCGCAGTGGAGCTGTACACCCTGGTACTGGCCGGCGACGGCAAACAAAGCGTGTTCCTGCGCGAAGCCGATTACGTCAGCAATATGCTCGCCAGCCGCTTCGGGGCGCGCGGACAGATTCGCCTGGTCAACCATCGCGACCATATCACCGACCGTCCCCTGGCCACCCGCGAAAGCCTGCGGCGTGCGGTGCAGACCCTGGCCGAACGCAGCGGGCCAGAGGACTTGGTATTTATCTACCTGACCAGCCACGGCACCCACGAACACGAACTGGTGCTCGACCAACCGCGCATGGAACTGGCCGACCTGCCGGCCGATGAGCTGACCGCAGTACTCGCGCCGCTGAAGAACCGCGACAAGATCGTGGTGATTTCCGCGTGCTACTCCGGCGGCTTCATTCCGGCACTGAAAGACGAGCACACCTTGATCATGACCGCTTCCCGCGCCGACCGCGTGTCATTCGGTTGCTCCGAGGAAGCCGACTTTACCTACTTCGGCGATGCCCTTTTCGCCCAGGCTTTCAACCAGACCGACGACTTGCAGCAAGCCTTCAAGCTGGCGCAACTGCACGTGACCGAACGCGAGCAGGCAGACAACTTCGAAGCCTCCGAACCGCAGATCTGGGCCCCCAAAGGCGTGATCGCCCATTGGCAACTATTACGCAAGCAGCAGGCACGAAAGGCGCTCGAAAGCGTCTCACTAAATAGCAAGGAAGCTAAAGGCAACTAAGCTGTAACGTGTAATAGGGGGGAAACACCATGTACCTGACACCTCAGCATATCTTGCTCGCCGGAGCCTCTGGCCTGACCGGCGAACACCTGCTCGATCGCCTGCTCAATGAACCTACCGTGACCCGCGTGCTGGCGCCCAGCCGCAAGCCGCTGGCCGAACACCCACGTCTGGAAAACCCGGTGGGCGACCCGGCGGTGTTCTTGCCGCAACTGCGCGGCCAGGTGGATATCGCCTTCTGCTGCCTGGGCACCACGATCAAGCAAGCCGGCTCCGAAGAGGCCTTTCGCGCCGTCGACCTGGACATGGTCGTGGAGTTTGCCAAGCGCGCGCGGGAAATGGGCGCGCGACACCTTATCGTCATCAGCGCGATTGGCGCCGACCCTAAATCCTCGATCTTCTACAACCGGGTCAAAGGGCAAATGGAAGAAGCCTTGAAGGCCCAGGGTTGGCCGCAACTGACCATCGTGCGGCCTTCGCTGTTGCTGGGGGAGCGCCTCGAACCGCGCCTGGCCGAGCAATTGGCCGGGCCGCTGTCACGGCTGATTCCCGGCAAGTATCACGGCATCGAAGTGTGCGAACTGGCCCGCGCCATGTGGCGGCTGGCGCTGGAAGAGCAGGACGGTGTGCGCGTGGTGGAATCGGATGAGTTGCGCAAGCTTGGTAAGTAATTTTGCGGTGACCGGGCAGGCCTCATCGCGGGCAAGCCCGGCTCCCACATTTGAAACTGCGTGAACCACAATCAAATGTGGGAGCTGGCTTGCCTGCGATGAGGCCAGCACAGGTAATACACTTCTATAGGCCGCCTGTGGCGTTGAATCCGACGCCCACCACCGTCAACAACGACAGCGGCAACAGCAAGGTGTCGAGCAACGCGCTGGCCGGCAGGTCGACGCCGGGATAGCTCGGCGCCTCGGCACCAAAACGGTCCATGGCGCAACAGCCGCCGTTCATGACGTACAGGTCCAGCCGCGTGCCAGCGTACACCACCGGCGCACCGGGCTTGGCAGCATCCAGCGTGCGCACGGTGGCGCAGCCCGTCAGTTGCAAGGCCAACAAGACCAGCAGTAGCTTATTCATCGCTGCTCAAATGATGCTCACCCCAACGCGGGAGCATATCCTGGGGAATGTTCAGCAGATTGAGAATCCGCGCCACCACAAAGTCCACCAGGTCATCGATCGTCTGAGGCTGGTGATAGAAGCCGGGCGACGCGGGCAAGATGGTCACACCCATGTTTGACAACTTGAGCATGTGCTCCAGGTGAATGCTCGAATACGGCGCTTCACGCGGCACCAGAATCAACTGACGACGTTCTTTCAACGTCACATCGGCGGCCCGCTCGATCAAATTGTTGCAGGCGCCGGTGGCAATCGCCGACAACGTGCCAGTGGAGCACGGCACCACCACCATCGCCGCCGGCGCGCCGGAGCCGGAAGCCACCGGCGACATCCAATCCTCTTTACCGTAGACCTTGATCTGCCCCGCCGCCGCACCGGTGTACTCGGTAAGGAACGCCTGCATCATCTGCACCTTGGGCGGCAGCGCGACATCGGTCTCGGTGGCCATCACCAGTTGCGCGGCCTTGGAGATCAGGAAGTGCACCTCACGCTCCTCGCGCACCAGGCAGTCGAGCAGGCGCAGGCCATAAGGCGCTCCGGATGCGCCGGTCATGGCCAGGGTAACGCGCTCCGGCCCGCTCATTTCAGCGCCCCGGCCAGTTTGCCGTGCAGGCCGCCGAAGCCGCCGTTGCTCATCACCACCACATGGGTGCCAGGCTTGGCCTGTAGCTTGACGAATTCGATGATGCCTTCGATGGAATCGCAGACCTTCGACGGCACGCGACACAGCGCCGCAATGGCGGGCAGGTCCCACCCCAGGTTGGCCGGCGCGTACCAGACCACTTGGTCCGCGTCGTTGACGCTCTCCGGCAAGCCATCGCGGTGCGCGCCGAGCTTCATGGAATTGGAGCGCGGTTCGATAATGGCAATGATCGGGGCATCACCGACACGCTTGCGCAGGCCATCAAGGGTGGTGGCAATCGCCGTCGGGTGGTGGGCAAAGTCGTCGTAGATGGTAATCCCATTCACGTCGGCGACTTTTTCCATACGGCGCTTCACGCTTTTGAATGCGCTCAACGCGGCAATACCCATGGACGGCACCACGCCCACAT
Source organism: Pseudomonas emilianonis (assembly GCF_023072625.1). Lineage (NCBI taxonomy): Bacteria > Pseudomonadati > Pseudomonadota > Gammaproteobacteria > Pseudomonadales > Pseudomonadaceae > Pseudomonas > Pseudomonas emilianonis. The sequence goes on along the minus strand of NZ_JAKNRV010000099.1, from coordinate 12,677 downwards.
GCCGCGCAGCAGCCAGGGTGACCAAGGCGTTGGCGACGTTGTGCTGGCCGGTCATGTCCCAATCGACAATGCCTTGGGCTTCGCCTTCCAATAGCACTTCAAATTTTGAACCGTCTTCACTGAGCAACTTGACCAGCCACTGCCCACCCGCGCCGGTGGTTTGCACCGGGGTCCAGCAGCCCATCTCGATGACGCGCTGCAAGGCCGGCTCGGTGGTCGGGTGGATCACCAGGCCCTCGCTCGGGATGGTGCGTACCAAATGGTGGAACTGCCGCTCGATGGCCGCCAGATCGGGGAAGATATCCGCGTGATCGAACTCCAGGTTATTCAGGATCGCCGTGCGCGGGCGGTAGTGGACGAACTTGGAGCGTTTGTCGAAGAACGCGCTGTCGTATTCATCGGCCTCGATCACGAAGAACGGCGTATCGCCCAGGCGTGCCGACACCGAGAAGTTCTGCGGCACGCCGCCGATCAGGAAACCCGGGCTCATGCCCGCATGCTCCAACACCCAGGCCAGCATGCTGCTGGTGGTGGTCTTGCCGTGAGTGCCGGCTACCGCGAGTACCCAACGGCCTTGCAGTACATGATCGGCCAGCCATTGGGGGCCAGACACATAAGGCAAACCTTTATTGAGTACGTATTCGACCGCCGGGTTGCCCCGAGACATGGCGTTGCCGATCACCACCAGGTCCGGGACCGGCTCGAATTGCGAGGGGTCGTAGCCTTGGGTCAGCGCAATGCCCTGGGCCTCGAGTTGCGTGCTCATGGGCGGATAAACGTTGGCATCGGAGCCCGTGACGTGATGGCCCAGTTCTTTGGCCAGAACCGCCATCGAGCCCATGAATGTGCCGCAAATACCGAGAATATGAATGTGCATAGTCGACCTCGTAAAACATCGAGGCAGGTTAGCGCAGGGAGGGGAAAATCGCACTCTTTAGCTTGGAACCGCCAGCGCCGGGATGACCAAGGACGGAACCAGGAGTAATGGTTTACTTGAGATAAATCGCCATTGAATTCGGCCTCACTGTGTATACAGGCGGGTCAAATCCAATGGCGCTTATTTGCACAGTCATCACCTTATGCCTGCAAAACCAGTGCGCACTGGCCTGCAGGGAGGTAATCGTAAAGGCTTATGCAGTCTCAGCCGTCAGTTTTGATGAGATGTTGCGAAACAGCGCCGTAACCGCCGCGAGCCTGGATTCGATTGCCAATGCGCGGCCTTCGATATCATCCTTCTGTGGACCGGTAGATGCGGCCGAAAATGGAATACCCAACTTTTTGGCCTCGATAGTCAGCTGTTCCTCTACGATATCGACTATCTCCTCAAGGACGTCCATACGAGCATCATCATCTTTCATTGCCCAGCTCAAGTCAGGAGCAATGTGCGCGTCTCCTTTTAGATCATTCAAGGCGTTTGCAGCAGTAAACACATCCTTTTGGCTCTGCTCGACAATCCGCGCGTTTTGGGCATCTTGCTTCGTAAGGCCGTCGGTAGACTCGGGACTATCAATGGCTTTCTTGACAAATGCGTTAACGGTTCCTGCAATCGTGAGGCCCGCGATACTAAACGGTACTGCAATGGCTGCAGTCCGTACTAATGAACCGTTTCGGGCTGGAGCCGCTTTTTCAACCTTAGCCTTGGCGGCAGCAGACAGTGAGGCAGACTCATCTGATAGCGCCGTAGAAGAGAAGGGCTCAACTTCTTTTCCGTCAACTCGACCAGGTTGTTCCTGTGCAAACAACTTATCTCGCGAGTTAGCATCTTGTTGAGCTTGCCACTTCTTTTGTTGTTCTGCTTTGTATGAATCCAACTGAGGAGACTGGGGGTTATTTGCGTCTGGCGTATCGCCCGGCTGCCGGGTACCGCTCGTGTGCCCTGGAGCCTCGAAGCCTTCAACTTTCAAATCAACATGAGCCTGATCAAAGCCTTGATGCTCTGGTGCTGGTCTACCCGACGGTGCGTCTCCCACTTTCGGAGCATCAACGGTCCTTGTTGAACCGGACGGAATTTCCGGGGTGCGAGTAAACCCTCCGGAAAAAAAATCACCAACTCTTGAGAAAACCAATGGCCGCGCGATTGCATTTGAAAATATCATATATGGGTCACCTAATAATTGATTTTAAATTAGAAAGGAGTCCATTTCTCTCATGCTTTATGTGAGAGAAACCAGAAAAAAGGTTCCAATTAAACTTCAAAAAATAAGTCACTACTTGATCAACCTCTGTCGCTTGCGAATCAGCTATTGACAGGCATAACTTGTTTTGATACCTCAGGCATCAGTGATGGTTTCGCCAGCGCACTCGCAACTCCAAACTGCAAAATTTGAGGACCGTAGGGCGTCTTCGTCAGGGTACTGTAAGCGTACCAACTTCCTTTCTTCAAAATAGCCACTACAGGGTCCCATAACCCACCGTCGTCATAACGAGCAAACCCTCTGACAATATCGCCCTCTTTATAATTTACAGAGGGTTCGTACCTTCGATAATTTCCTTTCAACCGAGACAATATCTCATCCCCCTTGCCGGCCAATTTATTAATATCTTTATACCCCCTTGCGCCGCCCTTATTTAAGTTCTTTACAATATCTACCGAATCGGTGAAGCCTACCGAGGCACCGATACCTGCCAAAGCACCACTTTTGATGATATTAAGCGCGCCCTTACCCGCTTTGGATGCCTTACGGGCAGCACCTATCCCGGGAAGGAAAAAACCTAAAATATCGAAACCAATATTGAAAATCGCACCCGCCACATTACCCTTGATTGCGTCTTGAATCCCATCATAAAAAGGCACGAGACTAAGGAAGAAGTCTTTTAAGTTTTGATCATAGGCTTTTCCCTTCTCAAGCTCTGTAATACCCGCAGCCTGATTCTTTAGCGCATATATATCACGTGTAAAAAAACTCGCTGTTGTCGACGCGAGAGCACCACTTCTGGCAGAAAAGTAGACACCACGCCGGCCATCGTCACTTTCAGGTGGATCACGATCACTGTTAACAGCGCCAAATTGCTTATAAATATTATGCGTGCCGCTCACTCGACCTTTGGTGTCCCCTCCAAAATAGGCTGCGTCGTCAGCGTTGGTTTGATCACCAGGGAACCCCTTTTCCTTGACGATTTTTCCCGACCCAGGGAGATAGTTATAATAGCTGACTTTCCCGTCACTCCCCTCTACCTTCATGAGCAGGCCATGTCGCCCCTTGAGTTCCTCAAGCTCCTGCGCAGTCGGGGTTCGGGGTCTGTGTCCAGGAAACAGGTTTGACCCTCGCGGGTTCAATTCTGTCTTCAAATAGGGACGAGACACCTCAAGAAAAGTGACAGTTGATCGACTTATATGCTCACGATCCGCCTTTGGCAGCAGGGAAAGCTGATACTTGAAAGTAATCGCCCATGCACTTCCATGATCCTTTTTAACCTCCTCAAACTTATTGGAGAACACAACATTAATATCTGGAACCAGCTGTGAAAAACGAGACTTCATCGCCTCATACGGGAAGGTTTTTTCATCGATTGACTCCCAGCTATCCGGCTCGATTTTTCCAGTCATGTATATATCAAGCAACGATACCGGGTCGTGTTTTACCCAGGGCGCCTGTAATACCGCCAGTGTCGGGTCTACGTCTGGAAATACACGCTTCAATTCCGCAAGCGCTAATTCTCTTCGCGTGGGCGGGGATGAGCCAAGGACGTTCTTTGCCCATGAAAGTTCTTTTTGCTGTTTATTCAATAGACTTTGCGCGTGTAAAATTTCAGCAGGACTGTAGTCTTGATCGGTACGACTTTTAACAACACCGTTGGCAATACCCCAATCAATAACCGCGTGACGCGCTGCCACGCCTAATTCATCGTCACCCTGAAGCGATACAGGCAGGGCATCACCAAAAGCCATCACTTGGCTGAACGTCATGTTTGCCGAGGCTCCCGGCACTTGTTGCTCTATTCGCGAAACTTCTATGGCAAAGTTCGCCCACGTATGAGAACCGAGCACAAGATTTGGAGGCGTATCGATTACCAGTAACTCTGGTGCTGCAACCGATAATAATAGACGTGCAGCAAGGGGGGCCAGCTCAGCACCCACCCTACTTTTAAGATGAGTTGTAAAACGCTCGACAATATCGGCAGTTGAAGCGCCCGCATTGTCTTCGCCATACAGGTTATAGCCTGCCAAATTGTGGCGAGACGTGCCCGCAAGAGGATCAAGTTCCTGTACGAGTGCGGCACTCACACTCTCAATGGCACTGGTCGGTGTCTCAACGATCTTAATCTTGCTTTGTATATCTTTACCCAGCGCCTGCGCCTCGGGTGATCGAATGAGCTGGTCCATTGCCAATGCGGGATTATCGGCAATCAGCTTTCTTGATGCCTCAGGAAGCGAGCTGATCAACAGCGCAAGGAGACTGCTAGGCCCTGCCCCTGCCGGGGTATTTGAAACCTGCGCCATTTGTTGCTTCTTCCATCCATCGACCACTGTTCGCATCTTGCGTAGCGAAGTGGCACCAAGCAAAACAGTCAGAGGCCTGACCCCACCCGAGTCCACGCCGGGGGCCCGATGGGCAAGGTCAAAGGACTGCGCCCGCGCCAACTCAAGTGCCTGCTTGCTGTTGATGGGAACCTTGTTTCCTTCGTGCTTAAGGAACTGCGCAACACTCATCTCGCGGTGTTGCTCGCGGATAAACAAGCCTGAGCGAGGGTCAATGGGGATCTTGACTTTGTCGAGATTGATGTTCCCACTGGCATCGTCGTCCTGAGACCTCAATGCCGCAATAAGCGCATGACGGTTTGCGTCGTCCCCCAGCGCCTCGGTCTGCTGCTTCAGCGCCTCAATAGATCGCAGCGACGCATTGGCCAAAGGCTTGAACTTAAATCCCCCCCCTTCTGAAAGCGCCTTGCGATGCAGGGTAGCTTGCTTGGGCGTCAGGTCTATGGGCTCATCGTAAAAGTGCCCCACGGTAGATAGCGGAACCTTGCCTTCCGGCCAAGGATAAAGAAATGCATGGCCCGGATTGGGCGCGATCACCTTGGCGATCGACAGAAGTGTCCTGGAAACATCGGACCAGCCCGAGTCATCCTTCATGGAAAAGGTATGCGTCTTGCCATCCACAATGCCGGTGAGTTCTTTGCGGGCGGGATCCAGTTTCAAGCTCGTCGTATCGAGCCCTTGCGCTTTCGCCCATGCCAAAAATCCCGGGCTTTTGAAGGCGCTGTCCAGATGAGCGCGCCAACGTCCCAGTGTGGACTCCAGAGGAACCTGAACATCAGGCGGCTTTATAGCGGTTTGGTAGGAACGCGTAGCCAACGCATTCGCGAACGCACCTGCCACTTGGGCATCAGCGGTTGCACGGGCCTCGGGACTGTCAGAAAACTCTAGACTGCGCTTGCCACGGTGCACGTCGCTGCGGGTGTCGGTGCGCGTGATTTCTGCGGAAGGTGGGGCGACTGATTCACCCTGTACCTCTCTATAGCTATTAGAGACAGCCCTATTATTAAAATTAATCATATTCATCATTCACCACCTCGCATGTAAACAACCTGAGCGACTGCCCATACACTGAGTGGCAAAACAACAGAACATTACAAAGCAACTAGCTGCAAACATTTTATCCGGATATTTCGATTACTATTTGTTTACTCATACACCTTGTTCCACAAGAGGCCTGGTCTTTACAGACGCACACTAAAACGTGCGGATCAAGTTAATAAACAACGTTCAATTCCGTGCTTGCGTAATTTTCTGTAAAGCGTATTTCGGCTTACCCCTAAAAGTTCGGCCGTGCGGGTCATATGCCAACGCTGCTGCCTCAACGCATCAAGCAGCGCCACGCGCTCAGCGTCGTCCAATGCGAACCGTGGACTGGGCTCGACGCTTACCGGGGTTCGCACCTGGCGAATGACTAGCGGCAAGTCATCAAACCCGATTCGTCCGTCCTCGCTCAATACGGCCAGAGTACGTAGCACATTGAGCAATTGCCGCACATTTCCCGGCCAAGTAAAGCCCAGCAGCGCCTGGCGTGCAGCCTCATCGAGCAATACAACCTGCCCCTGCGTAACCTCAGCAAGCAAAGCATCCAGCAACTGCGCTTTATCGCTGCGCTCACGCAAGGGCGGCAAGTTGATTTCCAGACCGTGGAGGCGGTAGTACAAATCTTCGCGAAAGCTGCCGTTGGCGATGCAGTCCAGCAAGTCGCGGTGAGTTGCACTGATGATTCGCACGTTGACGGCTTGGGGCTCACCCCCGATGGGCACCACCATGCGGTCCTCCAGTACTCTTAATAGACGGGTCTGCAAGGCCAAGGGCATGTCTCCGATTTCATCGAGAAACAAGGTTCCTCCATCAGCCTGTTGCAACTTGCCTTGCATGCCTTCCTTGCGTGCGCCGGTAAAGCTGCCACCGCGATAGCCGAACAGTTCGCTTTCGATCAGGCTTTCCGGGATGGCAGCGCAGTTGAGGGCCACGAAGGCCTGATCGGCGCGCTGGCTGGCGTAGTGCACTGCCTTGGCAAAGGCTTCCTTGCCGGAGCCGGTCTCGCCATTGATCAACAGCGGGACGTCGCGCTCGAACACCCGTAGCGCCTTGCGAAAATCATTTTGCAGCGCCGGGTCACCCAGGCAAATGCCGGGCAGCCGTGAAGGCGCAGGCTTGACGACGGGGGCTGGCGCACTGCGTGCTTGACCACGCAAGGCTGCGAACAAACGCCGGCCGTCCCGCGTACGCAGGGGCCAACTGGCGGTGGCATTCGCGCTGGCGCGCCCTAGCAACTGGTCCAGTGAGCAGTCGAAAAACGCCTCTACCGGCTGCCCCAGTAAGCCGCCACGCCGTTGCCCCAACAGGTTCAACGCACTCTGATTCGCCGCACAAATTCGCCCCTCGCCATCGAACGCCAGCAACCCTTCGCTGAATAACCCCACCGACTCCGCCTGCAGGTGGAAGCGCAGTAGCCAGTGGTTTTCAAAGTGACGCAGGAAGTAGCAACTCTCGATCATCTTCGCCGACAGGTTCACCAGCGCCATGGTGTGGAACTGGCTCTGGCGCGATACCGCTTCGCGCGCAGAGGACACGTCGAGCACTGCGAGCAGGTCGCCATGGGGATCGAACACCGGGCTCGCCGAACAGGTCAACCCAGTGTGGCGACCGCGAAAATGCTCATCGCGATGAATGGTCAGGGACTGGCGCTCAACCAGGCAGGTGCCGATACCATTGGTGCCTTCGCAGGCTTCGCTCCAATCAGCACCCAGCCACAGCCCGGCGCGCTCGAAGATCTTGCGCTCGGACGGCGCGGTGACACAGTTGAGGATCACCCCACGCGCATCAGTGAGCAATACCGCATGCCCGGCGCCGGAGAGTTGCTGATGCAGGCTGTTCATCTCGCTGCCGGCGATGTGCAGCACTTGTTGCAGGCGCTCGCGGCTTTCGAGAAGACGGCCGTGCTCGAGCACGGTGGGCGCGATGGTTTGCGCAGGGTCGAGGTGGTAGTCCTCCAGACAACGCAGCCAGGAGCGGGCGATGGAAGGGTCGCTCGAGGGGTCGCGGCCATGCGCCACGGTGAGGACTTGCTGGGCATGGCGACTGAAATGATCGTTGTGCATTTCTTATTATTCTCTCTGCGTGAGAACGCCCAGCATCCCCTAGCCACCCGGGCATTGCAATCCCGCGCCGGCCCACCGGTCACAGGCTGTACCGTTGATGGGACAAACTGTCACACCGGCTGTACCAAGGCTGGCACAGCAGCGCTTTTCAGCACTCGCCAACCCCCTGATTTAACTGGCTTGCAAGGCAGTGGCCCGACCTTTGCTCTACGCTTTATCAAGCGCTTGCCGCGCTGCACTCCAATAAACATAAAAAGCCAGGAGATACCCACCATGCGTTACGCACACCCCGGTACTGAAGGCGCCATCGTTTCGTTCAAGGCCAAGTACGGCAACTACATCGGTGGCGAGTTCGTTGCGCCGGTCGATGGCAACTATTTCACCAATACCTCGCCGGTCAACGGCAAGCCAATCGCCGAATTCCCGCGTTCCACCGCCAAAGACATCGATAAAGCGCTGGACGCCGCCCATGCCGCCGCCGACGCCTGGGGCAAAACCTCTGCCCAGAACCGCTCGCTGGTGCTGCTGAAGATCGCCGACCGTATCGAACAGAACCTCGAACTGCTGGCCATCACCGAAACCTGGGACAACGGCAAGGCCGTGCGTGAAACCCTCAACGCCGACATCCCGCTGGCTGCCGACCACTTCCGCTACTTCGCCGGCTGCATCCGCGCCCAGGAAGGCAGCAGCGCCGAAATCGACGAACACACCGCCGCCTACCACTTCCATGAGCCCCTGGGCGTGGTCGGCCAGATCATCCCGTGGAACTTCCCGCTGCTGATGGCCGCCTGGAAACTCGCCCCGGCCCTGGCCGCCGGCAACTGCGTGGTGCTCAAGCCAGCCGAGCAAACCCCACTGGGCATCAGCGTGCTGATGGAAGTCATCGGCGACCTGCTGCCGCCAGGCGTGCTGAATGTGGTACACGGTTTCGGCAAAGAAGCCGGCGAAGCCCTGGCCACCAGCAAGCGCATCGCCAAGATTGCCTTCACCGGCTCCACCCCGGTGGGCGCGCACATCATGCATTGCGCGGCCGAAAACATCATTCCGTCCACCGTTGAACTGGGCGGCAAGTCGCCGAACATCTTCTTCGCCGACATCATGAACGCCGAACCGCAATTCATCGAGAAAGCCGCCGAAGGCCTGGTGCTGGCGTTCTTCAACCAGGGCGAAGTGTGTACCTGCCCATCCCGTGCGCTGGTGGAAGAATCGATCTACGACGACTTCATGAAAGTGGTGATGAAGAAGGTCGAGGCGATCAAGCGTGGCGACCCGCTGGACACCGACACCATGGTCGGCGCCCAGGCGTCCGAGCAGCAGTTCGACAAGATCCTGTCGTACCTGGAAATCGCCAAGGGCGAAGGCGCCGAGTTGCTGGCCGGCGGCAAGGTCGAGAAGCTGACCGGCGATCTGGCCACCGGTTATTACATCCAGCCGACCCTGCTCAAGGGCACCAACAAGATGCGGGTGTTCCAGGAAGAAATCTTCGGCCCGGTAGTGAGCATCACCACCTTCAAGGATGAAGCCGAAGCCCTGGCAATCGCCAACGACACCGAGTTCGGCCTCGGCGCCGGCCTGTGGACCCGCGACATCAACCGTGCCTACCGCATGGGCCGGGCGATCAAGGCCGGCCGCGTGTGGACCAACTGCTACCACCTGTACCCGGCGCACGCCGCGTTTGGCGGCTACAAGAAGTCGGGTGTGGGGCGTGAGAACCACAAGATGATGTTGGATCACTACCAGCAGACCAAAAACCTGCTGGTAAGTTACGACATTAATCCACTGGGCTTCTTCTAACTAACAACCCCCTCCCACATTTAGATCTTCATAAGCACTTGCAAATTGCATCCGGCACACAGATGCCGAATTAAAAACAATAACAATGAAAGGTACTTCCCCATGCCTAGCGAACCCACTAGCTCTTCCGTCGACTTCGAAAAAGTCGGCACCGACTACTTCCAACAACGCGAACTGAAAAAAGGCGCCGCCGGCTGGGTGCTGTTAGTCGGCCTTGGCGTTGCCTACGTGATCTCCGGCGACTACGCCGGCTGGAACTTCGGCCTGGCCCAAGGCGGCTGGGGCGGCATGTTCCTCGCCACATTGCTGATGGCCACCATGTACTTGTGCATGTGCTTTTCCCTGGCCGAACTGTCTTCCATGATCCCCACCGCCGGCGGTGGCTACGGTTTTGCCCGCAGCGCCTTTGGCCCTTGGGGCGGGTTCCTGACCGGCACCGCGATCCTGATCGAGTACGCCATCGCCCCCGCCGCCATTGCGGTGTTCATCGGCGCCTATTGCGAGTCGCTGTTCGGCATTGGCGGCTGGATGATTTACCTGGCGTTCTACATCATCTTCATCGGCATCCATATCTTTGGCGTGGGTGAAGCCTTGAAGCTGATGTTTGTGATTACCGCCGTCGCCGCCATTGCGCTGGGTGTGTTCCTGGTGGCGATGGTGCCGCACTTCAACGTCGCCAACCTACTCGACATTCCGGTGACCGAAGCCAAGGGCGCCAGCACCTTCGTGCCATTTGGCTACGTCGGCGTGTGGGCGGCGATTCCGTATGCGATCTGGTTCTTCCTGGCGGTAGAAGGCGTGCCGCTGGCGGCCGAAGAAACCAAGAACCCGAAGCGCGACCTGCCCCGCGGCCTGATCGGCGCCATTGTGGTGCTGACCAGTTTTGCCCTGTTGATCCTGGTGATTGCACCGGGCGGCGCCGGCACCTATGCGCTGATCAAGTCCGGCAACCCACTGGTTGAAGCATTGGCGCTGTCGTATGGCGGCTCGACCTGGATGGGCAGCTTCGTCAACCTGGTCGGCCTGGCAGGCTTGATCGCCAGCTTTTTCTCGATCATCTACGCCTATTCGCGGCAGATCTTCGCGTTGTCCCGCGCCGGCTACCTGCCACGCAAACTGTCCCAGACCAACAAAAGCAAGGCGCCGGTCCTGGCGCTGGTGATCCCCGGCATTATCGGTTTCGGCCTGTCGCTGACCGGCCAGGGTGACCTGCTGATTCTGGTGGCGGTGTTTGGCGCGACCATTTCCTACGTGCTGATGATGGCCGCGCACATCACGCTGCGCATCCGTCGCCCCAAAATGGATCGTCCGTACCGCACGCCGGGCGGCATCTTCACCTCCGGCGTGGCGCTGGTATTGGCCTGCGTGGCCGTGGTGGCGGGCTTTCTGGTCGACCCACGGGTGGTGATTGGCGCTGCGATCATCTATGGAGTATTAATTGCTTACTTTGCTTTCTACAGCCGGCATCACTTGGTAGCAGGCACGCCGGAAGAAGAATTCGCGGCGATCCAGGCCGCAGAGGCCGCCTTGCACTAAATGCCGTAAACCTCGACGCGGGCGCCTTACCCACATTTGCCCGCGTCATCAAGGAGACACTGTATGGCAAGTTTTTCCCACGCGGTGGGTGCATCGACCTACCGCTTCGACAGCCTCAAGGACGTGATGGCCAAGGCCAGTCCCGCCCGTTCAGGGGATTTCCTCGCGGGCGTCGCCGCACAGAACGATGGCGAGCGGGTCGCAGCGCAAATGGCCTTGGCGAATATCCCGCTGAAGCACTTTCTGCAAGAGGCGCTGATCCCCTATGAAAGCGACGAAGTCACCCGGCTGATCATCGACACCCACGATAAACAGGCGTTTACCGCCGTCAGCCACCTGACCGTCGGTGGCCTGCGCGACTGGCTGCTCAGCGATGCGGCCGATGAACAATCCCTACGTGCATTAGCACCAGGGCTGACACCGGAAATGGCCGCCGCCGTATCGAAGATCATGCGCGTGCAAGACCTGGTGCTGGTGGCGCAGAAGATCCGCGTGGTCACCCGGTTTCGCGGCACCATGGGCCTGCGCGGTCGCTTGTCGACCCGCCTGCAACCCAACCACCCCACTGACGAACCGGCGGGCATCGCCGCGAGCATTCTCGACGGTCTGCTCTACGGCAACGGCGACGCCATGATCGGCATCAACCCGGCCACCGACAGCATCGCCTCGATCTGCGCCATGCTGGAGATGCTCGACGCGATCATCCAGCGCTACGAAATCCCCACCCAGGCCTGCGTGCTGACCCACGTCACCACCTCCATCGAAGCCATCAACCGTGGCGTCCCGCTGGATCTGGTGTTCCAGTCGATCGCCGGCACCGAGGCGGCCAACGCCAGTTTCGGCATCAGCCTGAGCCTGCTGCAGGAAGGCTACGAAGCAGGCCTGAGCCTGAACCGTGGCACCCTGGGGCAGAACCTGATGTATTTCGAAACCGGCCAGGGCAGCGCCTTGTCGGCCAACGCGCACTTCGGCGTGGACCAGCAAACCTGCGAAACCCGCGCCTACGCCGTGGCCCGGCATTTCAAGCCGTTTTTGGTGAACACCGTGGTCGGATTTATCGGCCCCGAGTATCTGTACAACGGTAAACAGATCATCCGCGCCGGCCTCGAAGACCACTTCTGCGGCAAGCTGCTGGGAGTGCCGATGGGTTGCGACATCTGCTACACCAACCACGCCGAAGCCGACCAGGACGACATGGACACCCTGCTGACCCTGCTGGGCGTGGCCGGGATCAACTTCATCATGGGCATTCCCGGTTCCGACGACATCATGCTCAACTACCAGACCACCTCGTTCCACGACGCCCTGTACGCCCGGCAAACATTGGGTTTAAAGCCCGCGCCGGAGTTTGAACAGTGGCTGGCGAAAATGGGCATTTTCACGCAAGCCGACGGCAAAGTGCGCTTCGGCAACAGCTTGCCACCGGCGTTTCGCCACGCCTTGGCGCAATTGGGATGAAGGAGCCACCCGTGCAACCAGACCTTCCCGAAAACCCGTGGCTGGAACTGCGTCGCCTGACCCCGGCGCGCATTGCCCTGGGCCGGACCGGCACCAGCATCCCGACCAGCGCGCAGTTGGACTTCCAATTCGCCCACGCCCAGGCGCGGGATGCGGTCCATCTGCCCTTCGACCACGCCGGCCTCAGCACTCAGCTTGCCGAACGCGGGCGTGACAGCCTGTTACTGCACAGTGCCGCCCTCGACCGCCACAGCTACCTATAACGCCCGGACCTGGGGCGGCGCCTGGGCGATGCATCGGCCCAG
>NZ_JAKNRV010000098.1:0-15796 GCF_023072625.1 Pseudomonas emilianonis | reverse complement strand
GGCAAGCGCGTGGCCGTGGGCGGCAACCTCGGCACCCCGGCGCTGGACCTGCTCAGCGACGACGTCGAGCTGTACGTGATGGAGCTGTCGAGTTTCCAGTTGGAAACCACCCACGACCTGGGCGCTGAAGTGGCCACCGTGCTGAATGTCAGCGAAGACCACATGGACCGCTACAGCAGCCTGCCGGCCTATCACCTGGCCAAGCACCGGATTTTCCGCGGTGCCAAACAAGTGGTGGTCAACCGCCAGGACGCCTTGAGCCGTCCGTTGATGGGTGAGGGCCTGCCGTGCTGGACCTTTGGCCTGGGCAAACCCGACTTCAAGGCTTTCGGCATTCGTGAAGAGAGCGGCGAGAAATACCTGGCCTTCGAATTCCAGAACCTGATGCCGGTGCGCGAGCTGAAAATCCGTGGCGCCCACAACCAATCCAATGCCCTGGCGGCCCTGGCCCTCGGGCATGCCGTTGGCTTGCCGTTCGACGCCATGCTCGCGAGCCTGCGCACCTTCGGCGGCCTTGAGCATCGCTGCCAGTGGGTCTGCGACTTGAATGGCGTCAGCTATTACAACGATTCCAAGGCCACCAACGTCGGTGCCGCATTGGCCGCCATCGAAGGCCTGGGTGCCGATATCGATGGCAAGCTGCTGCTGATCGCCGGTGGCGACGGCAAAGGCGCCGACTTCAAGGACCTTAAAGGTCCGGTGGCCGCCCATTGCCGCGCCGTGGTGCTGATGGGCCGCGATGCTGACCTGATCGCCGCCGCCCTCGGTGATGCGGTGCCGCAAGTGCGCGCCAGCTCCCTCGACGACGCGATTGCCCAGTGCAAAGCCTTGGCCCAGCCGGGTGATGCGGTGTTGCTGTCGCCGGCGTGCGCCAGTTTCGACATGTTCAAGAACTACGAAGAGCGCGGCCAGCTGTTCGCCCGCGCCGTGGAGGCCTTGGCATGAATATCAATTTGCGTAACATCATCAAGCCGTACCCGTCGCCGATCATTACCGGGCGCGGCATCGACCTTGACTTCCCGATGCTCGCCGGTTGTCTCGCGCTGCTGGGCCTGGGGCTGGTGATGATCACGTCGGCGTCTTCCGAAGTGGCTGCCGTGCAGTCGGGCAACACCTTGTACATGATGATCCGTCACCTGGTGTACCTGGTGATCGGCCTCGGCGCGTGCATCGTCACCATGATGATCCCCATCGCGACCTGGCAGCGCCTGGGTTGGCTGATGCTGATTGGTGCGTTTGGCTTGCTGATCATGGTGATCCTGCCCGGCATCGGCCGCGAGGTGAACGGTTCGATGCGCTGGATCGGCTTCGGTGCGTTCAACGTGCAGCCGTCGGAAATCGCCAAGGTGTTCGTGGTGATCTACCTTGCCGGTTACCTGGTGCGTCGCCAGAAGGAAGTGCGCGAGAGCTGGATGGGCTTCTTCAAGCCGTTCATCGTGCTGCTGCCCATGGCGGGCCTGTTGCTGATGGAACCCGACTTCGGGGCCACCGTCGTGATGATGGGCGCCGCCGCAGCGATGCTGTTCCTCGGCGGGGTCGGGCTGTTCCGCTTCACCTTGATGGTGGTGCTGGCGGTAGCCGCCGTGACCGTGCTGGTGCAGGCGCAACCTTACCGGATGGCCCGTCTGATCACCTTTACCGACCCGTGGTCCGACCAGTTCGGCTCTGGCTACCAGTTGACCCAGGCGCTGATCGCCTTCGGTCGCGGCGAGTGGTTGGGCGTGGGCCTGGGCAACAGCGTGCAGAAACAATTCTACCTGCCGGAAGCACACACCGACTTCGTGTTCTCGGTGCTCGCCGAAGAGCTGGGCGTGGTCGGCTCGCTGTGTACCGTCGCGCTGTTCGTGTTCGTATGTGTGCGCGGCATGTACATCGGCTTGTGGGCCGAGAAGGCCAAACAGTATTTCGCTGCGTATGTGGCGTATGGCTTGTCGTTCCTGTGGATCGGCCAGTTCCTGATCAATATCGGCGTGAACGTCGGCCTGCTGCCGACCAAGGGCCTGACCTTGCCGTTCCTCAGTTACGGCGGCAGTTCGTTGGTGATCTGCTGCGCCTGTCTCGGCTTGCTGTTGCGCATCGAGTGGGAGAGTCGCACCCACTTGGGCAGCGAAGAGATGGAGTTCAGCGAAAGCGACTTCGCCGAGGAGCCGACCCATGGGCGCTAACGTGCTGATCATGGCGGGCGGCACCGGGGGCCACGTGTTCCCGGCCCTGGCCTGCGCGCGTGAGTTCCAGAACCGTGGCTACACCGTGCATTGGTTGGGGACGCCGCGCGGCATCGAAAACGAATTGGTGCCGAACGCCGGCTTGCCGCTGCATCTGATCAACGTTACCGGCCTGCGCGGCAAGGGCAAGCTGTCTCTGCTCAAGGCGCCGTTCGTGTTGCTCAAGGCGGTGTGGCAGGCGCGCAACGTCATCCGTGAATTGAAGCCGGTGTGTGTGCTCGGTTTTGGCGGTTATGTGACCGGCCCCGGCGGCGTTGCGGCCAAACTCGCTGGCGTGCCGGTGATCGTGCATGAGCAGAACGCTGTCGCCGGCACCGCCAACCGCTTGCTGGTGCCGCTGGCGGCGCGGGTGTGCGAAGCGTTCCCGAATACCTTCGGCGCATCGGACAAGCGCCGCACCACGGGCAACCCGGTGCGCACCGAACTGTTTATGGACATCGCCCGTGACGCCTTGGCCGGGCGCAAGGCGCACCTGCTGATCCTGGGCGGAAGCCTGGGCGCCGAGCCGCTGAATAAATTGCTGCCGCAAGCGCTGGCGCAACTGCCTGTGGACTTGCGCCCCGAGGTCTTCCACCAGGCCGGCAAGCACCACGATGAAGTGACCGCCACGCGTTATCGCGAGGCCGGTGTCGAGGCTGATGTGCAGCCCTTCATCAAAGACATGGCCCAAGCCTATGGCTGGGCCGACCTGGTGGTCTGTCGCGCTGGTGCGCTGACCGTCAGTGAACTGGCCGCCGCCGGTCTGCCGTCCTTGCTGGTGCCTTTGCCCCACGCGATCGACGATCACCAGACCCGCAACGCCGAATATTTGGCCGGGGAGGGCGCTGCCTTCCTGCTGCCGCAAAGAACGACTGGCGCCGCCGATTTGGCCGCACGCCTGACCGAGGTTTTGATGCAACCGGAACGACTCAACAGCATGGCGAGCACCGCACGCCGCCTGGCCAAACCTGACGCAACCCGCACCGTGGTCGATATCTGCCTGGAGGTGGCCCATGGTTGAGAATCAGAAAGCCATGCCGCAACCGGAAATGCGCCGTATCCGTCGTATCCACTTCGTCGGGATCGGCGGCGTGGGCATGTGCGGTATTGCCGAAGTGTTGCTGAACCTGGGCTATCAGGTGTCCGGCTCCGACTTGAAAGAGTCGCCAGTCACCGAGCGCCTGAAGTCCTTCGGTGCGAAAATCTTTATCGGCCACCACGCCGAGAACGCCACCGAGGCCGACGTGCTGGTGGTGTCCAGCGCCGTGAACACCTCTAACCCCGAAGTGGCTACCGCCCTTGAACGCCGCATTCCCGTGGTGCCTCGCGCCGAAATGCTGGCCGAGCTGATGCGCTATCGCCATGGTATTGCCGTCGCCGGCACCCACGGCAAGACCACCACCACCAGCCTGATCGCCTCGGTGTTCGCCGCTGGTGGCCTGGACCCGACCTTCGTGATCGGTGGGCGCCTGAATGCAGCCGGCACCAATGCCCAACTGGGCACCAGCCGCTACCTGATCGCCGAAGCTGACGAAAGCGATGCCAGCTTCCTGCACCTGCAACCGCTGGTGGCCGTGGTCACCAACATCGACGCCGACCACATGGCGACCTATGACGGTGACTTCAACAAGTTGAAGAAAACCTTCGTCGAGTTCCTGCATAACCTGCCGTTCTACGGTTTGGCGGTGGTGTGCCTGGATGACCCGGTGGTGCGTGAAATCCTGCCGCTGGTCAAGCGTCCTACCTTGACCTACGGCTTCAGCGAAGACGCCGACGTGCGTGCGATCAATGTGCGCCAGCAAGGCATGCAGACGTTCTTCACTGTGCTGCGCCCGGACCGCGAACCGCTGGACGTGTCGGTGAACATGCCGGGCAACCACAACGTGCTCAATTCCCTGGCGACCATCTGCATTGCCTCCGACGAAGGCGTCAGCGATGAAGCCATTGTCGAGGGCCTGTCAGGCTTTGCCGGCGTTGGCCGGCGCTTCCAGGTCTATGGGCAACTGCCGGTGGAAGGTGGTGACGTGATGTTAGTGGACGACTACGGTCACCACCCGACCGAAGTCGCTGCCGTGATCAAGGCCGTGCGCGGTGGCTGGCCGGAGCGTCGCCTGGTGATGGTTTACCAGCCGCACCGCTACAGCCGCACCCGCGACCTGTATGACGATTTCGTCAATGTACTGGCCGATGCCAACGTGCTGCTGCTGATGGAAGTCTATCCGGCCGGTGAAGAACCGATCCCTGGGGCGGACAGCCGCAAGCTGTGCAACAGCATCCGTCAGCGTGGCCAGTTGGACCCGATCTACATCGAACGCGGTGTGGACCTGGCGCCGATCGTCAAGCCGCTGCTGCGTGCCGGCGACATCCTGCTGTGCCAGGGTGCCGGTGATATCGGCGGCCTTGCGCCTAAATTGCTGGCGAGCCCCTTGTTCGTAAAAGAAGCGTTTGCCGCAGAAAAGGGGAAGTCGAAATGACCACCCACTACGGCTCCCTGTTCTCCACCATCGCCCCCGCCGACTTCGGCCGCGTGGCCGTGCTGTTCGGCGGCAAGAGCGCTGAGCGCGAAGTGTCGCTCAAGTCCGGCAATGCCGTGCTCGAAGCGCTGCAGAGCGCGGGCGTGAATGCGTTCGGTATCGACGTGGGCGACGACTTCCTCGCTCGCCTGCAGGCCGAGAAAATCGACCGCGCCTTCATCATCCTGCACGGCCGTGGCGGTGAAGACGGCAGCATGCAAGGCCTGCTGGAGTGCGCCGGGATTCCTTACACTGGCAGCGGCATCCTCGCGTCGGCGCTGGCCATGGACAAGTTGCGCACCAAGCAGGTGTGGCACAGCCTGGGGATTCCAACTCCGCGTCACCGCGTGTTGTGCAGCGAAGACGATTGTATTTCTGCAGCCAAGGAACTGGGCCTGCCTTTGATCGTCAAACCAGCCCATGAAGGCTCCAGTATCGGCATGGCTAAAGTGAACTCGGCCGCCGAATTGATCGACGCATGGAAAGCGGCAAGTACCTACGATTCGCAAGTGTTGGTGGAACAGTGGATCCAAGGTCCCGAGTACACCATCGCCACCCTGCGTGGCCAGGTATTGCCGCCCATCGCCTTGGGCACGCCCCACACTTTCTACGATTACGACGCCAAGTACCTGGCTTCCGATACCCAGTACCGGATTCCCTGTGGCCTTGACGCAAGCAAAGAACAGGAACTGATGGACCTCACGGCGAAAGCCTGTGAGGCGCTGGGTATCGCCGGTTGGGCGCGGGCAGACGTGATGCAGGACGACCAAGGGAATTTCTGGTTCCTGGAAGTCAACACCGCACCGGGCATGACCGATCACAGCCTGGTCCCTATGGCCGCTCGCGCAGCCGGTCTGGATTTTCAGCAGTTGGTGCTGGCGATCCTGGCGGCCAGCGTTGCCGGTGAAGAAAGGCAGCGAGGCTAAGACATGAAAGGCGCATCGCTTCGTCATCAGCCCCCACAGGCACCCGGCCGCAAGCCGGTGCCACGGGGTGCCAGCCGGATGGTGGCTAAAGAGCCGATGTCGGCGCGCCTGCCGAAAGCCAACTTTGGTTTCCTCAAGGCGCTGTTCTGGCCGGTGTTGCTGGTGGTGTTGGGCTTCGGCACTTACGAAGGCGCGCAGCGTCTATTGCCTTACGCCGACCGACCGATCACCAAGATCAGCGTACAGGGCGACTTGAGCTACATCAGCCAGCAAGCGGTACAGCAGCGCATCGGTCCGTTCCTGGCGGCGAGTTTCTTCACCATCGACCTGGCCGGTATGCGCCGGGAGTTGGAGCAGATGCCGTGGATCGCCCACGCCGAAGTCCGCCGTGTATGGCCGGACCAGGTGACGATCCGCCTGGAAGAACAACTGCCCGTGGCCCGTTGGGGCGATGAAGCGCTGTTGAACAACCAGGGCCAGGCGTTCACTCCGCGTGAGCTGGCCAACTACGAGCACCTGCCGCAGCTGTTCGGGCCGCAGCGGGCGCAGCAGCAAGTGATGCAGCAGTACCAGGCCTTGAGCCAGATGCTGCGGCCGCTGGGCTTCTCCATTGCACGCCTGGAATTGCGTGAACGGGGCAGCTGGTTTTTGACGACCGGGGCAGGCAGTTCCGGCCCGGGCATCGAGTTGTTGCTGGGACGCGACCGCTTGGTGGAAAAGATGCGCCGCTTTATTGCCATCTATGAAAAGACCTTGAAAGAACAGATTACGAACATTGCGAGCGTCGACCTGCGTTACGCCAACGGCCTTGCCGTCGGCTGGCGTGAACCGGCTGCGCCCACGGCAGCGCAACCCGCTGTCGCGAAGAATTAAGAAGAGGCAGGACCCATGGCAAACGTGCAAAGCGGCAAAATGATCGTCGGTCTCGATATCGGCACCTCCAAAGTGGTGGCGCTGGTGGGCGAGGTCGGGGAAGACGGCACGATCGAAATCGTCGGTATTGGCACGCATCCGTCCCGGGGCCTGAAGAAGGGCGTGGTGGTGAACATCGAGTCCACCGTGCAATCGATCCAGCGCGCCATCGAAGAAGCGCAGTTGATGGCCGGTTGCCGGATTCACTCGGCGTTCGTCGGCGTGGCGGGCAATCACATCCGCAGCCTGAACTCCCACGGCATCGTGGCGATCCGCGACCGCGAAGTCAGCGCGGCCGACCTTGAGCGCGTACTCGACGCGGCCCAGGCCGTGGCGATCCCGGCTGACCAGCGTGTGCTGCACACCCTGCCGCAGGACTACGTGATCGACAACCAGGAAGGCGTGCGCGAGCCCCTGGGCATGTCGGGCGTGCGCCTGGAGGCCAAGGTCCACGTGGTGACCTGCGCGGTCAATGCCGCACAGAACATTGAAAAGTGCGTGCGCCGCTGCGGCCTGGAAATCGACGACATCATTCTCGAGCAACTGGCTTCGGCCTACTCGGTACTGACCGACGACGAAAAAGAACTGGGCGTGTGCCTGGTCGACATCGGCGGCGGCACCACCGACATCGCGATCTTCACCGAGGGTGCGATCCGTCACACCGCCGTGATCCCGATTGCCGGCGACCAGGTCACCAACGACATTGCCATGGCGTTGCGCACACCGACTCAGTACGCCGAAGAGATCAAGATCCGCTACGCCTGCGCCCTGGCCAAACTGGCCGGCGCTGGCGAAACCATCAAGGTGCCGAGCGTGGGCGACCGTCCACCTCGCGAGCTGTCGCGCCAGGCCTTGGCCGAAGTAGTCGAGCCGCGCTACGACGAGCTGTTCACCCTGATCCAGGCGGAACTGCGCCGCAGTGGCTACGAAGATTTGATCCCGGCCGGCATTGTGCTGACCGGTGGCACCTCGAAGATGGAAGGCGCGGTCGAACTGGCCGAAGAGATCTTCCACATGCCAGTTCGCCTGGGCGTGCCCCATGGCGTCAAAGGCCTGGGCGACGTGGTGCGCAACCCGATTTATTCCACCGGTGTGGGCTTGCTGTTGTACGGGCTGCAAAAGCAGACCGACGGCATTTCCCTGTCGGGCCCGAGCATCCGCGACAGCTACCGCGGCGACGACGAAGCGAAAGCGCCGTTGTTCGAACGGTTGCAGGCTTGGGTCAAAGGCAATTTTTAACGATTTACCGCAGCACCGCACCACTGTTGTAGAAGCATGCAGTAGGCGAAAAAACTAGAGAACACGAAAGGAGAGGGAAAATGTTCGAACTCGTAGACAACATCCCCGCAAGCCCGGTCATCAAAGTGATCGGTGTCGGCGGTGGCGGCGGCAACGCTGTCAACCATATGGTCAAGAGCAACATCGAAGGCGTTGAATTCATCTGCGCCAACACCGATGCTCAGGCGCTGAAGAGCATCGGCGCGCGGACCATCCTGCAATTGGGCACAGCCGTGACCAAGGGCCTCGGCGCCGGCGCCAACCCGGAGGTCGGCCGTCAAGCCGCTCTGGAAGACCGCGAGCGTATTGCTGAAGTGCTGCAAGGCACCAACATGGTGTTCATCACCACCGGCATGGGCGGCGGTACCGGTACCGGTGCAGCGCCGATCATTGCCGAAGTGGCCAAGGAAATGGGGATTCTGACGGTCGCTGTCGTGACCCGTCCGTTCCCGTTCGAAGGTCGCAAGCGTATGCAGATCGCCGACGAAGGTATCCGTCTGCTGTCTGAAAGCGTCGACTCGTTGATCACCATTCCCAACGAGAAGCTGCTGACCATCCTGGGCAAGGACGCGAGCCTGCTGTCCGCGTTTGCCAAGGCTGACGATGTACTGGCCGGTGCCGTTCGCGGTATCTCCGACATCATCAAGCGTCCGGGCATGATCAACGTCGACTTCGCCGACGTGCGTACCGTGATGAGCGAAATGGGCATGGCGATGATGGGCACTGGCTGCGCCAGCGGTCCGAACCGTGCGCGTGAAGCCACTGAAGCGGCCATCCGCAACCCGTTGCTGGAAGACGTGAACCTGCAAGGCGCACGCGGCATCCTGGTGAACATCACCGCCGGTCCTGACCTGTCCCTGGGTGAGTACTCCGACGTGGGTAGCATCATCGAAGCCTTTGCTTCCGAGCACGCGATGGTCAAAGTCGGTACGGTTATCGATCCGGACATGCGCGACGAACTGCATGTAACCGTGGTTGCGACCGGCCTGGGCGCAAAAATCGAGAAGCCTGTAAAGGTCATCGACAATACCGTTCACACCAGTCACAGCAGTCACGCCAGCCAAGCGGCTGCCGCTCCAGCGCCTTCGCGCCAGGAACTGCCGTCGGTGAACTACCGTGATCTGGACCGTCCGACCGTGATGCGCAATCAGGCTCAGGCCGGTGCTGCGGCGTCCCGTAGCCCGAATCCGCAAGATGACTTGGACTACCTGGACATCCCGGCATTCCTGCGTCGTCAGGCCGATTAATGGAATGTATCAGGGCTATGAAGGTGATTGGTGTTCAGCAAAGGTCTGGTCTGCTATTATCGCCAGCCTTTGTTGATACCAGTTCGCAATTTGCGCTGAAGCGGTCCAAGCCATGATTAAACAACGCACCCTGAAGAATATTATTCGTGCCACAGGTGTAGGTCTGCACTCCGGGGAGAAGGTATACCTGACCCTCAAACCTGCACCTGTCGACACCGGCATCGTGTTTGTTCGTGCCGACCTGGACCCTGTGGTGCAGATTCCTGCTCGCGCGGAAAACGTCGGCGAAACCACGATGTCGACCACATTGGTCAACGGTGACGTCAAAGTGGACACGGTGGAGCACTTGCTCTCGGCCATGGCCGGTCTGGGCATCGATAACGCCTACGTCGAGCTCTCCGCGTCCGAAGTCCCCATCATGGATGGCAGCGCTGGTCCCTTCGTATTCTTGATTCAATCTGCCGGCCTGGAAGAACAGGACGCAGCCAAGAAGTTCATTCGCATTCTGCGGGAAGTGACAGTAGAAGACGGCGACAAGCGCGCCACCTTCGTCCCGTTCGAAGGCTTTAAAGTGAGCTTTGAGATCGATTTCGATCACCCGGTATTTCGTGACCGCACCCAAAGTGCAAGCGTGGATTTTTCCAGCACTTCGTTCGTAAAAGAAGTCAGCCGCGCCCGTACCTTTGGTTTCATGAGTGACATCGAGTACCTGCGCAAGCACAACCTCGCACTCGGCGGCAGCGTTGAAAATGCCATTGTGGTCGACGCGGATGGTGTACTGAACGAGGACGGCCTTCGTTATGAAGACGAATTCGTGAAGCACAAGATCCTCGATGCAATCGGTGACCTCTACCTGCTGGGCAATAGCCTGATAGGTGAGTTCAAAGGCTTCAAGTCGGGCCACGCCCTTAACAACCAGCTGCTGCGCAAGTTGATTGAGCAGACAGATGCTTGGGAAGTCGTGACCTTCGAAGATGCCAGCACCGCACCGATCTCTTACATGCGTCCCGTTGCGGCGGTGTAAGTAACAACTCTCTTTCTTTAGTTTTAAGGGCTGCCTTCGGGTGGCCTTTTTTATTGCTATGGTTCGCTCGCCACAATGGCCTGCTCGCTTCAGTCATCGTTACTGTGCATCCACGATGCGATTGCGCCCCGTGTGCTTGGCCTCATACAGCGCCTGGTCCGCACTGAGCATCAAATCCTCCAGGGACATGCCACTGCGCTTTTCCCAGGTACTCAGGCCGATGCTCACGGTGATCGGCCGTTCATCTCCCGCCACCCGTGGCAAGTGCTCGACGCCACTGCGGATATGTTCGGCAATCAGCCATGCGCCTCGGTCATCGGTAGCCGGCAACACCACGGCGAACTCTTCACCGCCATAACGTGCGGCCAGGTCGGCTGGGCGACGGATGTTGCTGCCGATCACCTGGGCGACGTTGCGCAACGCTTCATCGCCGCCATGATGACCGTGGCGGTCGTTGAATGCCTTGAAGTGGTCGACGTCGATCATCAGCAGCGTCAGCGGTTCGGCGGAGCGCTGAGCGCGGTCCCATTCCAGGCGCAGGCGCTGGTCCAGAATGCGCCGGTTGGCCAGGCCGGTGAGCGCGTCAGTGGCTGCCAGTTCTGACAGCACCTTCTCTGCGCGATAACGGCGCCGCAGTTCCCGGCGCAGCATCCAGGCCAGCCATAGAAGGCCCAGGCACAGGATGCCCGTGGCGCCGCCTGTCAGCATCGCCGCGCGATTCCACGGCGCGAACACATCGTCGCTGGACAGCGCCACCACCACAATCAGGGGCAGCTCGCCGACATTGGTGAAGGTGTACAGGCGCTCCTTGTCGGTGATGGCCGAGATGGCCCGAAAGCTGCCGCTCCCATCGCGCAGCATGCGCTTGAAGTTGGCGCGATCACTCAGGTCCTTGTCGATCATGTCGCGCTCCAGCAGCGGTTGCTGGGCCAGGAGAATGCCGCGGTTGTTCAACAGGTTGACCGAGCTGCTATGGCCGATGGTCAGGCCTTTGAACAACTGATCGAAGTACGCCAGGCGCATGGTGGCCACGGCGACCCCGGCGAACTCGCCATTGGCGCCGGTGACGCGGCGGCTGAATGCGATGCGCCAGACCTGCTCGCAATTGCACTGAACCCTGAATGGCCGGCTGATGAACAGGTCGGTCTGGCCGGCGTTTTTATGCGCGAGGAAGTAGTCGCGGTCAGCGAAATTACGCGGGGTTGGCTTGAGCGTCGAAGAGTCGGCGACGACGGTGCCATTGGCGTCCAGCAACAGCACTTCGCCTTTGAACGGCGCCGCCGCTGACCGCTCAAATTGCACCAGGTGTCGGATGTCCGCTGATACCTGGGACAAATCCTTGCGCTGTGTGGCCGCGATCAGCCCTTGCAGTGCGAGGTCATAGAGTTCGACGTTACGCAGCACATCGGCGTTGATCAACTGCGCGATGTTGGTGGTTGAGCGTTTGGCCGCCTCCAGCGCACTGGCGTGTTCGCGGATCAACAGCACCGAGACCATGATCACGATCAGCGCGACGGTGAGGCCACTGCCCAGCATCAGCAACAGCTCTGGGCGTTCAGGTGGTGTACGGACGGGGCGTTGACTCATCGGGCAGACTTCGACGATAAAGATGCTGGCAGTTTAGTTCTACCCGACGAAAATTGATTGATGGGTTAAAAAGAAAGATCTACGCCTTAGAACACATTGATCGGATAGTCGACGATCACCCGGTATTCATCCACATCCCGATCCACCGCCGAGTAGCCATTGCTGCCCCGGTTGGTCGCCCATTGCAGGCGCAGGGACAGGTCCTTGGCCTTGCCGCCCTGCACCACGTATTTCATATCGATGTCCCGTTCCCAGTGCTTGGCGTCCTGGCCGTCGGCGCTGAACCAGGCGCTGTAGCCCCGGCTATTGGGATCGACTTTGCTCAGGTCGGTCTTGCCGCTGCTATAGGACACGGCAGTGGTCAGGCCGGGCAGGCCGAGGCCGACAAAGTCATAAGCGTACTTGAGCTTCCACGAACGCTCGTTGGGGCCGTTGAAGTCCGAGTATTGCTGGGAGTTGTCCAGGTACACGCTGTCGCCCTGGGTGATGTAGTCGAACGGCGTGTTGCCGTTGACCCGCTGGTACGCGGCCGTGACGCTGTGGTTGCCCACGCCTACGGTGAAATGCAGGCTGTAGGTGTTGTTGTCGATGTTACCCAGCAGCGACTGGCCGCTGTCCTGGGTGTGGTAGTAGTGCAGGCCGGGGTTGAGGCTGACCAGGTCGTTCAGCGCGTAGGTGTAGTCCAGGTCGTAGTAGTACTGGTGCCACACATCCTTGAGTTCGGAGGCGTACAGGTTGCTGGTCAGGCCCGGGATGCCGCTGAACGACACACCGGCCCAGTCCAGGTGCTGGCTGTCGGCGTGCTCCGGCAGTACGCCGTAGCTGGTGCCGATGCGCCCGTGGCCGCTCTGGTTATAGAGTTTGGTGAAACTGGCTTGGCCGCCTTCGATCATCCAGCCGTCAACGCTGTGGTTGGTCAGGCTCACGCCGCGAAAGGTCTGTGGCAGCATACGGGTCATGCCGCCGGCGATCACCGGGTTGTTGAGGAACAGGTCACCGGCTTTCAGTTCCGTGTCGAACGCGCGCATCTTCAGCGTGCCGCCAGCGGTAGAAAACGACCCCGGCGCCTTGCCGCTGCCTTCACTGTTGCCATACGGCAGGATGCTGGAACCGTCGGTGCCGCCACCGCCGTCGAGCTTGAGGCCGAGCATGGCGTGGGCATCCAGGCCGAAGCCGACGGTGCCCTGGGTGTAGCCGGATTCGAAGATGCCGAGAAAGCCCTGGCCCCATTCTTTGCTGTCATCGGTATGGATGTCGCGACGGTCGTGGTTCATGTAGTAGTTGCGGGCGTTGAGCTTGAGGCTTGCGCCTTCGACGAAACCGTCGGTGGGGGTTGCGTCTGCCGCGTGGGCGAGGGGGGCGATCGTTGCTGCAATCGCGAGGAATAACGGGGTGAACGTCAGCGAGTTCTTCACCGGTGGAGCTCCTTTGGTCAAACGAAAACGGCCAATGTCGTGGGGGTGTGCCTGGCCTTTTTTACCGCAAAAAAAAAGCCGCTGAAGTCAGCGGCTTTAAGACAGTTTCCCAGTGTAGAGCCCTGGAAAAAAGTCGAGGGAAATTCGGGTAAGCGGGTCAGCTGTCTTTGCCGTCGCGCTCATCGATGCGTCAAATTAACGCAGGCGAGCGCTGCGATACAGAGTGTAACAAGATAATGACTGTTGCCCAAATCGCAACAGTCAGAGATTTAGCGCAAGCGGCGCGGTGCAGTGTGGGAGGGGGCTTGCTCCCGATAGCGGTGTATCAGTCACTGAAGTACTGACTGATCTGCCGCTATCGGGAGCAAGCCCCCTCCCACATGGGTCTGAAGTGTTCTCAAGATTTAGACGGGCAGGGTAATACCGAAGGTGTTGCCGCCCGCGTCACTGCGCACGAACACATCGCCGCCGTGCATCAGCGCAATCGCCTTGACGATGGCCAGCCCCAGCCCGTGGTTGGCGCCGCTGTTGCTGCGTGATGCATCCACCCGATAGAAGCGCTCGAACAGCCGAGGCAGGTGCTCGCTGGCAATCGCGGCGCCGGGGTTGGTCACGGCGATCGCCACCTGATGCTCCTGCACGTCGATGTTCACCGCGATGACCTGCCCTGGCGCGGTGTGCTGCACGGCGTTGCTCAGCAGGTTGATCAGCGCGCGGCGCAGGTGCGCTCTTTCGATCTGTACCTGGGCGTCGCCGTGGACTTGCACCCGGACCTGGGCGTCTTCGAGGATGAAGTCCAGGTAGTCGAGGGTGGTCGCCACTTCGTCGGCCAGGGAGCTTTCGATCAGCTTGGTGGCCTTGCTGCCCTGGTCGGCGCTGGCGAGGAACAGCATGTCGTTGATGATCGAACGCAGGCGCTCCAATTCTTCCAGGTTGGACTGCAGCACCTCGAAATAATGCTCGGCCGAGCGCCCGCGTGTCAGCGCGACCTGAGTCTGGCCGATCAGGTTGGTCAGGGGTGAGCGCAGTTCATGAGCGACGTCGGCGTTGAATGACTCCAGGCGCGAGTAGGCCTGTTCGACCCGGTCCAGGGTGGCGTTGAACGAGTTGACGAACTGACTCAACTCCGGCGGCAGTGGCGACAGTTGCAGGCGCCCGGAGAGTTTCGGCGGCGCGAGTTTCTGCGCTTCATCCGAGAGTTTGCCCAGCGGCTTGAGGCCGATGCGCGAGACCCAGAACCCCAGCAGCGCCGCCAGGACCACGCCGATAAACGCCAGGCTGATCAGCGCCACCAGCAAGTGGTGCTGGGTGGCGCGGAAGTTTTCGGTGTCGATGGCGATCATGAAGCGCAATGGCGGGCGCTGGTCCTGGGCGGGGAACTGGCTCACCAGCACTTTGAACGGGTCGTTGTGGCCGGCCAGGCGTAAGTCGCGCTTGCCGGTCGGGCCGGCGGCGAAGGCGCGGATCTGCGCGTCCGGGCTGCCGTATTCGTAGTTCGGGTCGCTGCTCACCACCCAGAAGCGGATGCGCTTGTCTTCCTCAGCCAACAACTTGAGTTTGGCCTTGATCTTGGTCCAGTGCTCCGGCGTACCGAAACGCTTCACCGACGACTCCAACACGCTATAGCGCGCATCCAGTTCGGCCTCCGGTAACAGGCCCAAGCCTCGGTCCACCTGCTGATAGAGCACGCCGCCGATCAACAGGAAGATCAGCAGCGCCACCAGGGTGAACATGCCGCTCAAGCGCAGGGCGATGGAATTAGCTGACACTGCGGCTCTCCAGCACATAGCCCATGCCGCGGATGGTGTGCAGCAGCTTGTGTTCGAACGGCCCGTCGAGCTTAGCGCGCAGGCGTTTGATCGCGACTTCGACCACGTTGGCGTCGCTGTCGAAATTAATGTCCCAGACCATCTCCGCGATGGCGGTCTTGGACAGAATCTCACCCTGGCGCCGAGCCAATACGCTGAGCAGCGAGAACTCCTTGGCGGTCAGGTCCAGGCGCACGCCGTTGCGGCTGGCCTTGCGGCTGATCAGGTCGATCCACAGGTCGGCGACGGTCACCTGCACCGGTTCGTGCCCGCCACTGCGGCGGGTCAGGGCTTGCAGGCGCGCCACCAGTTCCAGGAAGGAAAACGGCTTGCCCAGGTAATCGTCGGCGCCTTCACGCAGGCCGCGAATGCGGTCTTCCACGCGTTCGCGGGCGGTGAGCATGATCACCGGCGTTTGCTTGCGCGCACGCAAGGCGCGCAGCACGCCGAAGCCGTCGAGACCGGGCAGCATCACGTCGAGCACGATCACCGCGTAATCGTTTTCCAGTGCCAGGTGCAAACCCTCGACGCCTTCACGCGCCACGTCGACGGTGTAGCCTTGCTCCGTCAGGCCGCGATGCAGGTAGTCTGCGGTTTTTTCTTCATCTTCAACGATCAGGACGCGCATGACCCCGCCTTAACTTAATGTGTGGTCGCCAACGCGGGCGTTGGTGTGGGCCTGTGGAAAAACTTCTCAAGGTACAAGTATATGACCGGCGTGGTGAACAACGTCAGCGCCTGGCTCACCAGCAAGCCGCCGACCACCGCGATCCCCAGCGGTTGGCGCAGAACACGATCATGCTTTCCAGGCTCCAGGCCATGGAGCACATCAGCGAGGCGATCAGGAATCCTATCGACACCCACACCGCCAGCCGCCGTGCC
>NZ_JAKNRV010000097.1:0-15881 GCF_023072625.1 Pseudomonas emilianonis | reverse complement strand
GCCCTCACCCACCGCCTGCTCGCGTTCTCGCGGCGCCAGTCGCTGGACCGCCGCCCGCTCGATCCGAACCAGTTGGTGGCCTCGCTGGAAGACTTGTTCCGGCGCACCAAGGGCGCGCACATCACGCTCAAGGTACAACTGGGCAACGATATCTGGCCGGTGAACACCGACGCCAGCCAGTTGGAAAACGCCCTGCTCAACCTGGTGATCAACGCCCGGGATGCCATGCCCGAAGGTGGCGAACTGCTGATCGAAACCGCCAACAGCTACCTGGACGGCACCGACATCACCACGCTGGAACCGGTCAAGGCCGGTGATTACGTGATGCTCGGCGTGTGCGACAACGGCACCGGCATGGCGCCGAAAATCCTGGCCAAGGCCTTCGATCCGTTTTTCACCACCAAACCTATCGGCCAGGGCACCGGCCTCGGGCTGTCGATGATCTATGGCTTCGCCCAGCAATCCGGCGGCCATGTGACCCTCCACAGCGAACCGGGCCAGGGCACCTGCGTGCGCTTGTATTTGCCACGCCTGCACGGCACCGCCCTGGAAAGCAGCCTGCCGACCAGCCTCAGTGAGGCGCCGGTGGCCCTGGCCGGAGAGGCTGTGGTGGTGGTCGAGGACGACCCGGCCGTGCGCATGCTGGTGGTGAATGTACTCGATGAACTGGGCTACACCGCGCACCAGGCAGCGGATGCGCGCACGGCCTTGCCGCTGCTGGAATCGGACTTGCGCGTGGACCTGCTGGTGACCGATGTTGGCCTGCCGGGCATGAACGGCCGGCAACTGGCGGAAATCGCCCGCCAGCATCGCCCGGGCCTGCGCATCTTGTTCATGACCGGTTATGCGCAAAAAGCCACCGAACGCCAGGGCCTTCTGGAGGACGGCATGGACATGGTCGCCAAGCCGTTTTCCATCGACCTGCTCGCCACCAAAATTCGCAGCATGATCAGCGTCGATGATTCAGTTAAGGCATAATCGCGCGCCGTCGCACACTTGGTAGAGAACCATGAAAGCCCAAGCCCGTCATATCCTGGTGAAAACCAGCGAAGAAGCCGAACAGCTCAAGCAGCGCATCGCCAAGGGCGAAGCGTTTGATGTGCTGGCCAAGAAGTACTCCACCTGCCCGTCCGGCAAGCGCGGCGGGGATCTGGGCGAGATTCGGCCGGGGCAGATGGTCGGCGTGATTGATGCGGTGATTTTCAAGAAGCCGCTGCGGGTGGTGCATGGGCCGGTCAAGAGCAAGTTTGGGTATCACTTGGTGCAGGTGTTTTATCGGGATTGAGGGGTTGGTTTTAGACCGCTATCGGGGGCAAGCCCCCTCCCACAGTGAGCGCATTTCATCGGGAAGAATGCGCTCAACTGTGGGAGGGGGCTTGCCCCCGATCCGCCGCAGGCGGCCATTCACCCCCGAGGAATCAACGCCCCCGACACCTGAATAACCCGGCTCGCCAACCGATGCCCAGCCAAGGCCGCCTCTTGCGGCGAGCCGCCCTTGAGCCGACTGGCCAGGTACGCCGCACTGAACGAGTCCCCCGCCGCCGTGGTGTCTACCACCGTCTCGACCTTCAACGCCGGCACGGCAAAGCGCTGGCCTGCGCAACGAATCAAACAGTCCTCGGCACCGCGCTTGAGCACGACTTCCGCAACTGCCGGATACGCCGCGAACACCTGCTCGCTGTCGGTATAACCAAACAACGCGCACTCGTCATCCTCGGTCAGCAAGGCCATATCCACTTCGGCCAAGACCTTGTGATAGGCCGCGCGCGCAGCCTCGACACTGGCCCACAAACGCGGTCGGTAGTTGTTGTCGAACACCACCCGACCGCCGCGCCGACGGGTTTCGATCAAGGCGTGCAACAAACGCTCACGCCCGACTTCCCCCAGCACCGCCAGGGTGATGCCGCTGAAATACACCACGTCATAGCCCGGTAACGCCGCCAAAATCGGTGCAGCGGCGGCCGTGGTGAAGCAGTCGCGCACGGCCGCTTCGTTGCGCCAGTAGAGGAATTTGCGCTCGCCATTGGCGTCGGTCTGGATGCAGTACAAACCCGGCAACCGCCCGGGGAGGCGCTGGACCATGTCTAGGCCAAGGTCTTCGGAGGTCCACTGTTGGCACATGGCATCGCTGAAGCTGTCATCGCCCAGGGCGGTGACGTAGTCGACGCTGCCGAGCGCCCCCAGCTCGCGGCGTAGGTACACCGCGGCGTTCAGGGTGTCGCCGCCGAAGCTCTGGTGCAGGCTGCCGTCGGCGCGGTGTTGCAGTTCGATCATGCATTCACCGATGAGGGCGATGCGGGGGGTGGTGTTCATGCCTGTTGTCTCCGGTGCGGCTGATGGCCCCTTCGCGGGCAAGCCCGCTCCCACCTTTGAATGTGTTCGCACACCCAAAGGTCGCAGCGGGTTTGCTCACGATAGAGGCGACGCGGTCTAGAAGCAGGTATGCAGGGACTCGATCACCTGAAGTTGCTCATCCACCAGGCAGCCGACCTGCCACTTGTCGAAGGTCAGGCACGGGTGGGAAGTCCCGAAGGAAATGATGTCACCGATGCGCAGTTCAACCCCCGGTGCGACGCTCATGAACGCGTGTTGGTCCATCACCGCTGTGACCTTGCACGCGCTTATGTCATCGCCTTGCGCCGGCACAATCCCGGCCTTGTAGCGCTTGAGCGGCACCGGCAAACCAGCGTCGTAAGCCACATCGCGTTTGCCCAGGGCGATCACCGCGAAGCCAGGCTCAGGCAACGATTGCACATGGGCCCAGACTTCCAGCGCCGGGCGCAGGCCTTCATTGAGGTCGCTACGCCGGTCGAGCACGCAGCATTGCGCGTCTTTGTAGATGCCGTGGTCATGGGCTACATAGCTGCCGGGACGTAGCACGCTGAGGAAACGACCGGCGGCGTTTTGCGTTTCGAAGGACTCGGCGATCAAGTCATACCAGGCCGATCCCGACGCGGTGATGATCGGCTTGGCCAGGTCGAACGAGCCATTGTTCTGCAGGTCCACGGCCAGGCGCACCAGGCTCGCGGCGAATTCGCGGATGCCGCTGATCGCATGCTCGCCGTGGATCACGCCTTCGTAGCCTTCGATACCGGTCAGCACCAACGCCGGCTGGGCCTTGATCGCCTTGGCCAGGTCGCGCACTGCCTGCTCGCTGCGGCAACCACAACGGCCACCGACCACGCCGTACTCGATCATCACGTTCAGGTGCAGGCCACGGGCGGCGAAGAACAGGCCCAGGTCGGCGACGTTGTCCGGGTGGTCGACCAGGCAGTGAAAGTCAAAGTCCGCGTCGGCCAGCAAGTCGGCGATCAACGCCATGTTCGGCGCACCCACCAGTTGGTTGGCCATCAACACACGGCGCACGCCACCGACATAGGCGGCGCGGGTCTGTACCGCGCTGGCCAGGGTGATGCCCCAGGCACCGGCGGCGATCTGGCGCTGGAACAGGGCCGGCATCATGCTGGTCTTGCCATGGGGCGCAAGCTCGGCGCCGCTGTTGCTGACAAAGGCCTGCATCCAGCGAATGTTGTGTTCGAGGGCGTCGCGGTGCAGCACCAGGGCCGGCAGGCTGACGTCACGGACCAGATGGGCGCCGACAGCGGCGGCGCCTTTTGCAACGGCGTTGATGGCAGACATGAACAGCTCCTATTCGTTGATGCGACGGGCCAGGTTGTTGGCGCTTTCGATCAACACCCGGCGGTAGTCATTGTAGTTTTGACTGGCATCGGCGCGGGGGGCGACGATGCACAGGGTCGCAATGCTCACGCCCTGCGCGTCCCGGACCGGGGCGGCAAAGCAATGGGTAAAGGTGTCGGCCACGCTGTCGAAGGAAAAGAAGCCCTCGGTGCTGGCCTGACGGATCTGCGCGAGGAAGGTCTCCAGCGGCAAGCGCTGGCCGTCCGGCAGGATGAAGTCGTCAGGGTCGATCAGGTCGACGATCTGCTGGTCGCTCAAGTGCCCCAGTAACAGGCGCCCGGACGCGGTCCACGGGATCGGTGCGTTTTCGCCGATGTCCGAGGAAATCCGGAAATGCCGCTCGCCTTCACGCATCAGCGCCACCGTGTATTTTCGCCCGTTGAGCAGGCACATCTGCGCGGTTTCGTGGGTCTGGCTGACGATCGCCTGCAAGGCATGGTCGGCCTCGCGGGTCAGGTCGAAATGGCGCAGGTGCGCCTGGCCGAGGAAGTACAGCTGGCGGCCGAGGTAGACATGCCCGTCCTTGCCCACGGTTTCCAGGATGCGGCGTTCCAGTAAGGAAGCGACCAACTCGTAGACCGTGGACTTGGGGCTGCCGATGCCGCTGGCAATATCATTCGGGCGCAGGGGCTGGCCGATTTCCTTGAGGAAGTCGAGGATGTCGAATGCACGGTCCAGGCCTTTGGCGCGGCGTTTGATGGTGTCTTCGGTCATGGGAGTTTCGGTCCGCTGAAAGGTGTGTGCTGCACGGTGATCCCTTGTGGGAGGGGGCTTGCCCCCGATGGCGGTGTGCCAGTAGACACATCTGTTGCTGATACACCGCTATCGGGGGCAAGCCCCCTCCCACATTGGATTTGATGTGGTCTTGAGATGCGGGCATTTAGCCCTTTTTCTTGTAGGCCACGCAATCGATCTCGACCTTGCAATCCACCATCATGTTGGCCTGCACGCAGGCGCGCGCCGGGGCGTGTTCGGGGGTGAAGTATTCGCCGAAGACTTTGTTGAAGCTCCAGAAGTCCCGCGGGTCTTCCAGCCAGACGCCGACGCGCACCACGTCTTTCAATGCGTAGCCGGCCTCTTCGAGAATCGCCACCACGTTGCGCATCGTCTGGCGAGTTTGCTCGACGATGCCACCGTTGATGATTTCACCGTCCACCGCCGGCACCTGGCCCGAGACGTAGAGCCAGCCGTCCGCTTCCACCGCGCGGGCGAAAGGTCGTGGCTGGCCACCACCGGCGGTGCTGCCGGTGCCGTAACGCGTAATGCTCATAAATAGTGCTCCTTGACTGACAGTTAAAAACGAATGTTCTTCAGGAATTCCGCCAGGCGCGGCGACTGCGGGCGTTCGAAGATGTCCTTCGCCGAGCCCTGCTCTTCAATGCGGCCCTGGTTCATGAAGACGATTTTGTCCGAGACTTCGTAGGCAAAGCGCATCTCATGCGTCACCAACAACATGGTCATGCCCTCTTCCGCCAGGCCCTTGATCACGCTGAGCACTTCGCCCACCAGTTCGGGGTCGAGGGCCGAGGTGACTTCGTCGAACAGCATCAGGCTCGGGTTCATCGCAATCGCACGGGCGATGGCCACGCGCTGTTGCTGACCGCCGGACAACTGGCCGGGGAAGTGATTGCGGCGCTCCAAGAGTCCTACACGGTCCAACCATTTTTCCGCCAAAGCCACGGCTTCGTCCTTAGGCATTTTCTTAACTTTCAACAAGCCCAAGGTGACGTTCTGCAGCGCCGTCAGGTGCGGGAACAGGTTGAACTGCTGGAATGCCATGCCGGTCATGGCGCGGTGCTGGGCGATCACCCGCTCCGGGTGGCGCACGCGCTTGCCGGCGATGTCGCTGTAGCCGATGGACTCGCCGTCCAGGGTGATCTGCCCGCCCTGGAATTCTTCCAGCAGGTTGACGCAGCGCAGCAGCGTGGTCTTGCCCGAGCCGCTGGAGCCGATCAACGTCACCACGTTGCCGCGCTGCATGGACAGGTCGACGCCCTTGAGCACCTCCACCGGGCCGTATTGTTTACGCAGGCCGCGAATGTCCAGCAGCGGTTGGGTTGTTTGAGGTTGGTTCATGGCAAGGCCACCCGCTTTTCAATGTAGCGCCCGAATAACTCGATGGCGTAGTTGATGACAAAAAACAAAAAACCGGCGAACAGGTAGAACTCCAGGGTCATGAAGGTGCGCGCGATCACCTGCTGGGTGCTGAGCAGCAACTCGGCGACGCCGATCACCGAGAGCAGGGTCGAGGCCTTGACGATTTCCGTGGAGGAATTGACCCAGGTCGGCAGGATCTGCCGCAACGCCTGGGGTAGCAGCACGTAGCCCAGGGTCTGGTAGAACGTCAGGCCAATCGCCTTGCCCGCTTCCATTTGCCCACGGGGAATGGCTTGCAGCGCGCCGCGCACGATCTCCGCGACGTGGGAGCCGCAGAACAGCGTCAGCCCGACCGCACCGGCCTGGAACGCGCTGATCTGCCAACCGAGCGCCGGCAGCATGTAGAAACACGCCAGCACCAGCACAAACACCGGCGTGCCACGGATCAGGTCGACATACAGCCGAAACGGCGCGCGCATCCAGAATCTGCCGTAGGTCAGGACCAACCCGGCGACGATGCCGATCAGGGTGCCGAAGATAATCGCCAGCGCCGAGACATAGACGCTGGCCTGAAACCCCGCCCAGAGGGTGTCCCGGGCGATCCACAACTCATGCAGCCAGCTGGGGGATTGGTACATGCGAGCCTCTTCTAACGACGGATCGCCAGACGCTGTTCCAGGTAACGGAGCAGCATGGCAATCAGGTAACAGGCAGCCACGTAGAGCGCGGTCGTGACCAGCCAGGTTTCAATCACCCGGTAGCTTTCGACGTTGATCTTGCGGGCGTAATAAGTCAGCTCCGGCACCGCGATCGCGGCCGCCAGCGAGGTGTCCTTGAACAGCGAAATGAAGTTGTTCGACAGCGCCGGCAGTACGTTGCGCAGCATCACCGGCACGGTGATATAGGCGCGGATGCGCCACTCGCCGAGGCCGATGGCCAGCCCGGCTTCGCGCAAGCCCTTGGGAATATTCAACAGCCCGGCGCGGAACACTTCGGTCAGGTAGGCGCCGGCGTACAGCGACAGGGTGATGATGAACGAAGGGATCTTGTCCAGGCGGATGCCCAGGCTCGGCAGCGCAAAGTAGATCAACAGGATCAGCACCAGGATCGGCGTATTGCGCACCACCGTCACATACACCGAGGCCAACATGCGCAACGCGCGGTGTCTGGACAGCATGGCAAACGCCATCAGCAGGCCGATCACGCAACCGATGGCGATCGACAGCAGCGCCAGCTCGAGGCCCAGCCACAACCCCGCCAGCAAGGTGTCGAAGTCGCGCCACACGGCGGCAAAGTTCAACTGATAGTTCATGGTCGACAGTACCTGATGGGGACGCCGTTCGCGGCGCCCCGGTTTTCACGAATCACTTGAACTCGACGGGGAAACCGATCGCAGGCTCCGGCAGGTCGACACCGAACCATTGCTTGAACGAGGCCTTGTAGGTGGGGAATTCCACACCGGTCATGGCTTCATGCAGCGCGGTATTGACGAAATTCAGCCAATCCTGGTCGCCGCGCTTGACCGCGCACGCGTAGGTTTGCGGGCTCCAGGCGTAGGCCGGGCTGCGGTAGCGGCCAGGGTTCTGCACCATCAGGTATTTGACCGAAGACTGGTCGGTAGCGGCGGCATCGGCGCGGCCGGAGTTCACCGCCTGGTACATCAGGTCAACGCTGTCGTACTGGTCGACCTTGGCCTTGGGCAGCGCCTGGTGCACCAGTTCTTCGGCGTACACGTTTTGCAGCACGGCCACGGTGACGCCGTCGCCAGCGGCTTGCAGGTCTTCAATTTCCTTGTATTTGCTGTTGTTCGGCAGCAGCAGGCCGACGCCTTCGCGGTAGTACGGCAGGGTAAACGCCACCTGCTGCGCTCGACTGGCGGTGACGGTAATGAACTGGCAACTCATGTCGACCTTATCGGTCAGCAGGTTGGGAATCCGTGCGTCGGACGACTGCACCACAAACTCGACCTTGCTTGGGTCGTTGAACAAGCCCTTGGCTACAATGCGACCGATGTCGATATCGAACCCCTGCAACTTGCCATCCGCTCCCTGGAAGTGCCACGGCGCATTGGTACTGCCTGTACCCACGACCAGATGCCCACGCTTGAGCACATCATCGAGCTTGCTGCCCGCCGCCTGCACGGTGCTTGCGAGGGAAGCCGATGCGGCGAAGAGAAAAACACACGCTTTGAACACGGAAGGTCGGTGATGCATGACAAGCACTCCAGGAGTTGTGTATTCCGCTATACCGGAACTTGGTATGTAACAACGGAATAGACAGCAGAAAGTGTGCCATACGCAGTAATGGAAAAATACGCCTTGAATAAATTCGTTTTAAATCAGTGACATACATATTGATGCGGCATAAGGCGTAATGCGAGTAACGGCAATCCCTTTGCTACCCAAGGCCCCACACCCCGTGACACGTCCACATGAGCGCACCGCCCTGGCGTTACCGTGCACCTTTATCGCGCTCCCACACCTTGAACCGGCGTTGGCAGGTGTGTGCGTGACCTGTGAAGATTGACAGTAGACGTAGGTGATCTCCCCACCTAGCGTAAGCACATGAGCAACCGGGAGAAGCCCCCATGAACTATGTCAACGCCGTGGTTGAGGACAAGGCTGCGTTTGAACGGGAACTGAATACCCCGCAGCCTGTGTTTGTCGTGTTCATCTCACATGGCTGCAGCGCATGCAGTGACGCGATGCCGCGGTTCCTGCAAATCAGCGAGCGTTACAAGGGCCAGGTCAAAGTCTTGATCCTTGACTGCATCAACACGCCCAAACATCCGCGTGTCGAC
Organism: Pseudomonas emilianonis; assembly: GCF_023072625.1. Classification (NCBI taxonomy): domain Bacteria; kingdom Pseudomonadati; phylum Pseudomonadota; class Gammaproteobacteria; order Pseudomonadales; family Pseudomonadaceae; genus Pseudomonas; species Pseudomonas emilianonis. The sequence goes on along the minus strand of NZ_JAKNRV010000097.1, from coordinate 7,285 downwards.
CGCATCCCGATGCTGCTGATCTACCGCGACCAGGTACTGCTCGACGCCCTGCCCGGCCTTCGCGAAGACGCGCTGGAAAAAGCCTTCGAGCAGTACACCCGAGCCTAGGCGGTTACGCCGGTGGCAAAGGCACCCGGAAAACCTGCATGCCCCGTGGCATCCGGCAATTCACCGGCGATGGACTCAAGGATGTCGGTCATGCTCAACACGCCGATGAAATCACCGCGCTCGTTGATCACGAAGGCGATGTGGGTCGAGGCCTGGCGCATCTGCTCCAGGGCGTTGAGGATCGAGCAGCTCTGCAGCAGATTGATCGCCCGGCGCGCCAGGTGCTCAAGGTTCAGTTCGTTGCCGGCCAGGTATTCCTTGAGCAACTCCTTTTTTTGTACAAAACCTAATGGCTCATCGACAGCGCCGTTGCGGATCAACGGCAGCCGCGAGTAGGACGAACGCATCAGTTTCAGGCGGATAGTGTCGGGATCGTCCGCCAAGTCGATAAAGTCGACCTTGGCCCGTGGCGTCATCAAGGTGCGGATCGGCCGTTCGGCCAGTTGCAGCACTCCGCTGATCATCACCCGCTCACGTCGATCAAACAGCGGGCCCTGAGTCACATCCGGCTCACCCAACAGGTCGGCCACCTCTTCGCCCACCTCTTCCTCTGCCAGGCTGCGACCGCCGAGCAAGCGCATCACCGCATGGGCGGTGCGCTCGCGCACGGGCAATACGCCTTGTGCTGCCTTCTTACGCCGAGCCCGGGCAATCTGGTTGAACACCTCGATCAGGATCGAGAAACCAATCGCCGCGTACAGGTAACCCTTCGGAATGTGGAAGCCCAGGCCTTCGGCGGTCAGGGCGAAACCGATCATCATCAAGAAGCCCAGGCACAGCATGATCACCGTCGGGTGCGCGTTGACGAAACGGGTCAGCGGCTTGCTCGCGACAATCATCAGGCCGATGGAAATGATCACCGCGATCATCATCACCGCCAGCTCATCGACCATGCCCACGGCGGTAATCACCGCGTCGAGGGAGAACACCGCGTCGAGCACCACGATCTGCGCGACGATTGGCCAGAACATCGCATAGGCCACATTGCCCGAGCGTTGCGCCACATGGCCTTCAAGGCGTTCATGCAATTCCATGGTGGCCTTGAACAACAGGAACACACCGCCAAACAGCATGATCAGGTCACGCCCGGAGAAGCTCTTGTCGAACACCTCGAACAACGGCTGGGTGAGGGTCACCAACCAGGAAATACTCGCCAGCAAGCCCAGGCGCATCAGCAAAGCCAGGGACAACCCGATCAACCGCGCACGGTCGCGCTGCTCCGGCGGCAACTTGTCCGCCAGGATCGCGATAAACACCAGGTTGTCGATGCCCAGCACCAGTTCCAACACAATCAACGTCAACAGGCCGAGCCAGGCCGTGGGGTCCGCTAACCATTCCATTTATAGAGTCTCTTTATCGGTGTTCAGAATGCCGGGCACGGCAAAGCGCGGTCAGGGGACCGGGACAGGGTTAGCAGTTGGAATACGGGGTGCTTCAGCGGGAACAGCAACAGCGGTTGTCTTGGGGAAAGACGACTGGGAGGCTCCAAGAGGGCGTTCATGCAAGTCCTGAATTAACAAAAGGACTTGAATCCTACAGTCGAAACACAAATTCCCTACAACACAAAACTATTACAAAACCTGTCCCCAAAGCCCACACACCCCCTCCCACACTTTAACCCGTGGCGTGTCAGGCTTTACGGGTCGCTTCATCCAGCGCCAATATGGTATGAGCATTAGTCACCGTGGTCGCGAGGGTATTGATCACCCCCGACCGCAACGCCCCCAGCGTCGCCGCCGCCTTGGTGTTCTCACTGGCAATCGCCACCACATCCGGAATCCGGAACAACTCCTGCACCGTCAGCCCGATCACCCGCCCCTGAATGGCGTTGACCGCCGGCTGCCCGTGGATATCGATAAAGTCATAACCCATCATGTCGCCCACCGTGCCGGACAACCGCGCTTGGGCAATCTCCTGGGGCGAGAACCAGCCCATACGCACCATATTGCTGTTCTCGCTCATGTCGCCGATACCAATCAGCGCAATGTCCGCCCGCCGCGCGCGATCCAGGGTCGAGCGCACCGTGTCGTTATTGATCAGCACGCCACGCAGTTCCGGGTTGGCCACCAGGGCCGGCGCGTACAGACTTTCACTCTCGCCGCCAAAGCGCAGGGCCAGGCGCCGGCAGATATGGTCGGGGTTCATGTATTCGCCGGCCTTGAGCGAACCGCCGATGGCGCAGACAAATGTGCAATTGCGCGTCACCGGCAGGAACACGTTATCAGCCACCGCGCCAACGTTACGGCCCATGCCCACGGCGACGATCATGCCGTCGCTCAACGTCTTGTTCAGGTAATTGGCCACCAGGCTGGCGACGGCCGAGCGCTGGGTGTCGGGGTCGCTGTGGTCGACGGCGATCAGCGCGCGGTCGAGCTTGAAGCGCTCCACCAGGGCACGTTCCAGCTCATTGTTCATCGCCGGGTGCTGCAACACGCGCACTTCGACAATGCCCTCGTCGCGCGCACGTTTGAGCAGGCGACTGACTTTTGCCCGCGACAGGTCAAAGCGCTTGGCGATGGCTTCCTGAGTGACGTTCTCGAGGTAATAGAGCATCGCCACTTCGGTCATCTGATCGATATCACTGGCCATGCGCTGGGTACTGTCACTCATGGGGACGGGCTTCCGTTTCGGCGTCAAAGGCGCATTCTCCCGACTCTTGCCCCGCCACGTCTACTACTGATGCCCATCGCGCTCAATCGCATTGATGCGCTCGACCTTGGCCCCGGAACGCGCCGCCTCGAACTCTGACGCGAGGAACGCGGTGACGATGCTCTTGGCCAGCTCCGCGCCGATCACCCGCGCGCCGATGGACAGGATCTGCGCATCGTTGCTCTTGCGCGCACGCTCCGCCGAGTACGTGTCATGGGCCTGGGCCGCGCGAATCCCCAGCACCTTGTTCGCCGAGATGGCCATGCCGATCCCGGTGCCGCACACCAGTACCCCCAGGCGCTGCTGCCCGGCATTGATGGCATTGGCCACGGCCAGGGCGATATCCGGATAAAGCACTGGCGCGGTGGAATGGGTGCCGAAGTCGGTCACCGGGTGACCCAGCGCCTCGATATGGCGCTTTAACAACTCTTTGAGCTCAAAACCCGCTTCATCGCATCCGATAGCCACCGGGAAAGGTGTGTTCATGGCGTCTGGCTCCGCTGCCGAGGTCGTGCTTATGACCGATCATATGATCAGTCAGTGAAATATCGTTCAGGCATTTCGCGGGCAACCACCCCCCTATGTCAAGCATGATTTAACTGACTCGGCAGTCAAAGCCGTCTAAAAAGGCGTTATTGAGGCTAACGATGAGAATCACAGCTTTTACATGAAAGAGATTGACTGATCAGAATTTCATTTGATACACATATGCTCAAAGCGAAACATGACTGTGCGACCTAATAAGAATTCACAGCACGAGGACACGCCGATGGCCACGCCATTACTGCTCCAGGCTGAACACGTCGCCAAGGCTTACGCCGGTATCCCTGCCCTGCGTGACGGGCGCCTCTCTCTGCGGGCTGGCAGCGTCCACGCGCTGTGCGGCGGCAATGGCGCGGGCAAGTCGACGTTTCTGAGCATCCTGATGGGCATCACCGCGCGTGACGCCGGTACCATTCTGCTCAACGGCACAGCGGTGCAGTTCAACCGCCCGAGTGAAGCCCTGGCGTCGGGGATCGCGATGATCACCCAAGAGCTGGAACCCATCCCCTACATGAGCGTCGCCGAAAATATCTGGCTGGGCCGCGAACCGCGCCGCGCCGGCTGCATCGTCGACAACAAGGCGCTGAACCGGCGCACCCGCGAGCTGCTCGAAAGCCTGGAGTTCGACGTCGACGCCAGCAGCCCGATGCATCGCCTCAGCGTGGCGCAAATCCAACTGGTGGAAATCGCCAAGGCATTCAGTCATGACTGCCAGGTGATGATCATGGACGAACCCACCTCGGCCATCGGCGAGCACGAAGCGCAGACGTTGTTCAAGGCAATCCGCCGCCTCACCGCCCGTGGCGCCGGCATCGTGTATGTGTCGCACCGCTTGAGCGAACTGGCGCAGATCGCCGATGACTACAGCATCTTCCGCGACGGCGCCTTCGTGGAAAGCGGGCGCATGGCGGATATCGACCGCGACCATTTGGTGCGCGGCATCGTCGGCCAGGAACTGACGCGCATCGACCACAAGGTCGGCCGCGAGTGCGCCGCCGCCACCTGCCTGCAGGTCGACAACCTGAGCCGCAAAGGCGAGTTCCACGACATCAGCCTGCAACTGCGCCAGGGCGAGATCCTCGGCATCTATGGCCTGATGGGCTCGGGGCGCAGTGAGTTCCTCAATTGCATTTATGGGCTGACGGTGGCCGATTCCGGCAGCGTCACCCTGCAAGGCAAACCCATGCCGATCGGGCTGCCCAAGGCGACCATCGATGCCGGTATGTCGCTGGTCACCGAAGACCGCAAAGACAGCGGCCTGGTGCTGAGCAGCAGCATTCTGTCAAACATTGCGCTGTCGGCCTACAAACGCCTGTCGAGCTGGTCGTTGATCAATGCACGCAAGGAAACCCAATTGGCCCAGGACATGGTCAAGCGCCTGCAGATCAAGACCACCTCCCTGGAGCTGCCCGTGGCCTCCATGAGCGGCGGCAACCAGCAGAAAGTCGTGCTCGCCAAATGCCTGTCGACCGAACCGGTGTGCCTGCTGTGCGATGAGCCCACTCGCGGCATCGACGAAGGCGCCAAGCAGGAGATCTACCACCTGCTCGACCAGTTCGTGCGTGCCGGCGGCGCCGCCATCGTGGTGTCGTCGGAAGCGCCGGAACTGTTGCACTTAAGCGATCGCATCGCTGTATTCAAAGGCGGCCGACTGGTGACCATCAGCACCGACACCGCTCTTTCCCAGGAAGCCTTGCTGAGTCTTGCCTCATGAACGCCAAAACCCTTGCCTCCCCCCTCACCGCCACGCCGCGTCACCGCCTGCGTTTGTCCCTGGACCGCTTCGGCCTGCCGCTGGTGTTTATCCTGCTGTGCGTGGTGATGGCGTTTTCCAGCGAATACTTCATGACCTGGCGCAACTGGATGGACATCCTGCGCCAGACCTCCATCAACGGCATCCTCGCCGTGGGCATGACCTACGTGATTCTGACCAAGGGCATCGACCTGTCCGTGGGTTCGATCCTGGCGTTTGCCGGGCTGTGCAGCGCCATGGTCGCGACCCAGGGTTACGGCCTGCTGGCGGCGGTGAGCGCCGGGATGTTCGCCGGGGCGATGCTCGGCGTGGTGAATGGCTTCATGGTCGCCAACCTGTCGATCCCGCCGTTCGTGGCCACCCTCGGCATGCTCAGCATTGCGCGGGGCATGACCTTCATCCTCAACGACGGCAGCCCGATCACCGACCTGCCCGACGCGTACCTGGCGCTGGGTATCGGCAAGATCGGCCCGATCGGCATCCCGATCATCATCTTTGCCGTGGTCGCGCTGATCTTCTGGATGGTGCTGCGCTACACCACCTACGGCCGCTATGTGTACGCGGTAGGCGGCAATGAAAAAAGCGCGCGCACCTCCGGCATCGGCGTGCGCAAGGTGATGTTTTCGGTGTACGTGGTCTCGGGCCTGCTCGCAGGGCTGGCCGGCGTGGTGTTGTCGGCGCGCACCACTTCCGCCCTGCCCCAGGCCGGGGCGTCCTACGAGCTGGACGCGATTGCCGCCGTGGTCATCGGCGGCACCAGCCTGTCGGGCGGCACCGGCAGCATTGTCGGCACGCTGTTCGGCGCGCTGCTGATTGGTGTGATCAACAACGGGCTGAACCTGCTCGGCGTGTCGTCCTATTACCAGCAGGTCGCCAAGGGCCTGATTATCGTGTTTGCAGTACTGATCGACGTGTGGCGCAAGAAAAAACGCTAGAGAACGACCCTACTACAACAATAACGGAGTTCCCCTCATGAAACTTGGTACCACCCTGGCCGCCGTGGCGGCCCTCTCCCTGCTCGCCAGCAGTATCGCCCTGGCCGCCGACGGCAAGACCTACAAGGTCGGCGCAGCCGTCTACGGCCTCAAGGGTCAGTTCATGCAGAACTGGGTCCGCGAGCTCAAGGAACACCCGGCGGTCAAGGACGGCACCGTGCAATTGACCGTGTTCGACGGCAACTACGACGCCCTGACGCAGAACAACCAGATCGAAAACATGGTGACCCAGCACTACGACGCGATTCTGTTCGTGCCCATCGACACCAAGGCGGGCGTCGGCACCGTGAAGCAGGCCATGAGCAGCGACGTGGTGGTGATCGCGTCCAATACAAAAGTCGCCGACGCCGCCGTGCCTTACGTGGGCAACGATGACGTGGAAGGCGGCCGCCTGCAGGCCCAGGCCATGGTCGACAAGCTCAACGGCAAGGGCAACGTGGTGATCATCCAGGGCCCGATCGGCCAGTCGGCACAGATCGACCGGGAAAAAGGCGAGCTGGAAGTGCTCGGCAAGCACCCCGACATCAAGATCATCGAGAAAAAAACCGCCAACTGGGACCGCGCCCAGGCCCTGGCGCTGACCGAAGACTGGCTCAACGCTCACCCCAAAGGCATCAACGGCGTGATTGCGCAGAACGACGACATGGCCCTCGGCGCCGTGCAGGCCCTGAAATCCCACGGACTGACATCCAAGGACGTGCCCGTCACCTCGATCGACGGCATGCCGGATGCAATCCAGGCAGCGAAGAAAGACGAAGTCACCACCTTCCTCCAGGACGCCCAGGCCCAGTCCCAAGGCGCATTGGACGTGGCGTTGCGCGCCCTCGCCGGCAAGGACTACAAGCCGCAATCGGTGATCTGGGAGCGCTATGCCAAGGACGTGAAATGGGCCGACGGCACCGCCAAGACCTACATCCTGCCGTGGGTACCGGTGACCAACGCCAACGCCGACGCGCTGTACCAACAAGTCAGCGGCGGCAAGTAGTCATTGGCTTGAAATACAGTCAAATGTGGGAGCAAGTGTGGGAGGGGGCTTGCCCCCGATAGCGGTGTAACAGTGATAGATCAGGTGACTGACACACCGCCATCGGGAGCAAGCCCCCTCCCACATTGAATCTCCAGTGCTATTGAAAGAGGAGTCATGCATGTCTGGATTCTGGAACCAAGCCTTCGACCTCAGCGGCCGTTGCGCGGTGATCACCGGCGGCGCTGCCGGCATCGGCCTGGCCTGCGCCAG
>NZ_JAKNRV010000096.1:0-15983 GCF_023072625.1 Pseudomonas emilianonis | reverse complement strand
CATGACCTTGAGCGATTCGGAGGCCGCCTGTTGCGCCGCCGCCCAGGGCCTGGGCATCGCGTTGGTGAGCATGCCGATGGCAGTGCCGTTCCTCGACAGCGGCGCGGTGGTGCGGGTGCTGCCTGACTGGTATGTCGACGACGGCAACATCTCCATCTACTACGCCGAACACAAACTGCTGCCCGGTAAGACGCGGGCGTTTGTCGACTTCATCATCGAGCAGTTTGTAGTGACGGGATTGGCGCAGCGCTTCAGCGCGATTTGATCGCCGCGCCCCGTTCTATCGGCTGCGCGGCCAGCCGATGACGTTCTTCGGCCGTGGCGTGGCGTAGGTCCTGACCTTCGACGTCGACAACCCCAGTCGCACCAACCCTTCGGCAATCGTCACCGCCGCCGTCACCCCATCCACCACCGGCACCCCGGTGCGCTGGCGAATCCGTTCATCCAGCCCGGCCATGCCACCGCACCCCAGGCAGATCACCTCGGCCTTGTCCTCGCGGATCGCCAGTTCCGCCTGCCGCACGATGGCCTCCATGGCCGCCAGCGGGTGTTCTTCCAGCTCCAGCACCGCCATGCCGCTGGCCCGTACCGAGGCGCAGCGTTGATACAGGCCGGCGAGTTTCAGGCGGTCTTCGATCAGCGGCACCGTGCGGTCCAGGGTGGTCACCACCGAATAGGCGTGGCCGAGGAACATCGCGGTGGTGGCCGCCGCTTCGGTGATGTCCACCACCGGCACGTTCAACAACTCCTGTAGGCCTTCACGCCCATGTTCGCCATACCCGGCCTGGATCACCGCATCGAACGGCTGGTCGTAGGCCATCACGCGGTCCATCACCGCGATGGCCGCCAGGTAGCTCTCAAAATTGCCTTCCACCGATTCGGCGCCGAAGCATGGGGTGAGCCCGATAATCTCGGTGCCCGGCGAGGCCACGGCCCGCGCTTGTTCGGCGATGGTTTGCGTGATGGATTCGGTGGTGTTGACGTTGACCACGAGGATGCGCATGGAATGTCCTTTTTAATGACTGACGTTATCGACTGCAATGCTTTCACCGCTGACATCAGCGTAGAACGGCTGGCGCTTGGCGATCAGCCGGTACAACAGCCCTGCAATACCGGCGCCAAACAACCAGGAAAATGGCGAGACACTGGCAAACCCCGGCAACAGCGCCAGCAGAATGGCGATCACCGCCGCAGGAATAAACGCTGCCACTGCGCGCATATTCACCCCACGGCTGTAGTAATAAACGCCATTCGGGTCTTCGCTATACAGTTGCGGCACGTCCACCTGGCTTTTACGGATCAGCCAGTAATCGACCATGATCACCCCGTACAACGGCCCCAGCAGCGCGCCCAGGCCGGAGAGGAAATACACGATCACCAGTGGGCTGTTGTAGAGGTTCCACGGCAGGATCAGCACCGCCACGGCAGCGCTGATCAACCCGGCGCGGCGGAAGTTCAGGTACTTGGGCGCCAGGTTGCTCAGCACAAAGGCCGGGGCGACGAAGTTGGCCATGATGTTCACCGCCACGGTGACGATCAGGAACGCCAGGCAGCCGAGTACCAGGAAGAACGCATTGGGGATCGCTGCGATGATTTCAGTCGGGCTTTCGATCACCCGGCCATTGAGCTGGAACTGCCCGCCGCAGAGCAGCACGGTGATGGCGGCGAACACCAGGATGTTCACCGGCAGGCCCCAGAAATTGCCGACCTGGATGGTCTTGCGGCACGGCGAAGAGCGAGCAAAGTCGCAGAAGTTGAGAATCAACGTGCCGTAGATCGCCAGCCACAGCGCGCCCCCGGCAAAGATATTGCGCCACATCTCGCCACCGGTGAGCGGCTCGCGAATCGACCAGGCGATGTGGCCGTCGGCCTGGAAATACATCCAGCCAGCCAGCGAAGCGACGGTCAGCAAAATCACCGGCCCGGCGAAGCCTTCATAGCGCCGCACCGTCTCCATGCCGTAGGCCAGGATCACCAGTTGCACGAACCAGATCGTCACAAAACATGCCCAACCCAGGGTCGACAGGCCCAGGATCGAGTTGTGGTCATAGTCGGCAAACCCTGGATGAATCGCCGTCAGCAACACTCGGAAAACCACCGAGGCCAGGTAGGTCTGGATACCAAACCAGGCAATCGCAATGACCGCCCGGATCAAGGCCGGAATCTGCGCGCCGTGAATGCCGAAACTGATGCGGCTGATCACCGGAAACGGCACCCCGGTCTTCTGCCCCATATAGCCCGATAAATTCATGAAGAAGTACACCAACGCCGCGCCGATCCCCAGGGATAACAGAATCTGCCAGCCCCCCAGGCCCAGGGCATATAAGCCGATGGCGAACGAGTAATTGGCGATGTTGTGTACGTCGTTGGTCCATAACGCAAAGATGCTGTAGCGCCCCCAACGTCGGCCTTCGACCTTGGTCGGCGCCAGGTCCCGGTTGTGCAGGCGTGGGCTGAGTACCAGCGGGCCGGGGCTCGCGGCCTCGGGGTTGAGGGCGGAGGAGGGCAGATCCAGTGCGAGGGTGTTCGAGAGGCGTGTACGCATTCCGGCAGGCTCCAGCACTGCTGCAGCAAAGCCGCAGCGATAAAGTGTATGTACGTTTTGTATTTATTGTATACAAAGCGTGCTTCACCTTAAGCCACATGCGTGCCAGTTTTCGATCTATGAAAACCTTGGTTAATTTCGTTTTTGTAGGATCTGTAAATAACTGACTGAATTAAAAGCGATATAAGTTGACTGATTGAACAGGTATTTATTTTTGATGGGGCAGAACCTCTGTTTAGAGGATAAACAGCGCCAGAGAGGAGATGTTACGTTTTGGTGCGGAGGTCGGTTGATTGCACACATAAATGGCACCTATTGTTACATTTATGTGTACATGTTTTTGTTCGGCACGAAACAAATGTGGGAGGGGGCTTGCTCCCGATGGCGGTGGGTCAGTCACCAGATGCAGTGCCTGATACTCCGCCATCGGGGGCAATCCCCCTCCCACACAGTGTTTAGCCTTTGCTGATGAGATTCCCTGCATGCAGCCCGCATTCCTTCTGCGTGGCTTCTTCCCACCACCAGCGGCCTTCGCGCTCGTGCTGGTTTGGCAACACCGGGCGGGTGCAGGGCTCGCAGCCGATGCTGATAAAACCGCGCTCGTGCAGGCTGTTGTACGGCAGCTCCAGCATACGGATGTAACCCCAGATCTCTTCGCTGGTCATCTGCGCCAGCGGGTTGAACTTGTACAGGGTGCGTTCCGGTGTAGAAAAGGCCGTGTCGATTTCCAGCGCCGCCACTTGGCTGCGGGTGCCGGGGCTCTGGTCGCGGCGTTGGCCGGTAGCCCAGGCGCGCACGCCGGAGAGCTTGCGGCGCAGCGGCTCGATCTTGCGCACGCCGCAGCATTCGCCATGGCCGTCTCTATAGAAGCTGAACAGGCCTTTCTCTTTGACGAAAGGTTCCAGTTTGCTCTGGTCCGGCGAGATCAGCTCGATGTCGATCTTGTAGAACTCGCGCACCTGTTCGATGAAGCGGTAGGTCTCCGGGTGCAGCCGGCCGGTGTCGAGGCTGAACACCTTGACGTTCTTGTTCAGCTTCCAGGCCATGTCTACCAGCACCACATCCTCGGCACCGCTGAAGGAAATCCACAAGTCATCGCCGAACTGGCTGAACGCCAGCTTGAGAATGTCCTGGGCGGATTTGTTGGCATAGGTCGTGGCGAGTTCAACGACATCGAAGGCTTGGTTCATCAGGACGGTTCCTACAGGTCAGTGGCGCTGAGCGCTCTATAGGGGAGCGATGGTATCAAAATCCGCCCTGCGTTGCGGCGGCCGCCTTGAATCGCTAGAGTTCGGCAGTCTTTTTGCTCGCTCGACTTGAACAATACAAATAGGAGTGTCTCGTGGAAATTGCCTGTCTCGACCTGGAAGGGGTATTGGTTCCGGAAATCTGGATCGCCTTCGCCGAAAAAACCGGTATTGAATCCCTGCGGGCGACCACCCGGGACATTCCCGACTACGACGTGCTGATGAAGCAACGCCTGCGCATCCTCGACGAACACGGGCTCAAGCTCGCCGATATCCAGGAAGTGATCGCCACCCTCAAACCGCTGGACGGCGCCATCGAGTTCGTCAACTGGCTGCGTGAGCGCTTCCAGGTGGTGATCCTGTCGGACACCTTCTACGAATTCTCCCAGCCGCTGATGCGTCAGTTGGGCTTCCCGACCCTGTTGTGCCACCGCCTGATCACCGACGAAACCGATCGCGTGGTCAGCTACCAACTGCGCCAGAAAGATCCCAAGCGCCAGTCGGTGCTGTCGTTCAAGAGCTTGTACTACCGCGTGATCGCTGCCGGCGATTCGTACAACGACACCAGCATGTTGGGCGAGGCTGACCGTGGGATTCTGTTCCATGCGCCGGAAAATGTGATCCGCGAGTTCCCGCAGTTCCCGGCGGTGCATACGTTTGAAGACCTGAAGAACGAGTTCATCAAGGCTTCGAACCGGCCGTTGAGTCTGTAAGTCTATAAACGCCTGAGATCATAGGCGCCTGCCAGCAACCGCTCATACGGGATGCTCAAGCCTTCATGCAGGCGCTTGATCATCGACAGGCTCAGCTTGCGCTTACGGTTGAGCACTTCGGACACTCGGCCGCTGGTGCCGATGAATGCCTCCAGGTCGCGCGCCGTCATGCCGAGTTGCTCCATGCGAAAGCGGATGGCTTCCACCGGGTCCGACGGCGGCATTGGATAATGTTCGGCCTCGTACTTTTCAATGAGGACCGCAAGGATTTCCAGCTCATCGCCCTCGGGCGAGCCGATTGGTGCTTCCCATATCTGCTCGACGCGTGCGAGCGCGGCGGTGAGGTCTTCTTGGGAATGTATGGGTTTGATGTTCATCACACGGTCTCCGCGTTGATCTGATCGTACTGTGCGTGGGTCCCGACGAAACGTATGAACCCAAGCTGACGCTGATAATTGATCGCCATGATCACTCGATACCGGTTGCCGCCCACGTTGAATACAACCCTGCTGCCTTTGAGGATGCTCGCGGTTCCGAGGTCCGCCTTGAGCGCTTGCGGCGTTGGGTATGCAGCCTTCTCCATATGGCGATACAACTCGACCAGCGGTGTTTTGGCGTCGATGTAAGCTGGGTGGCTCTCCCAGAAGAGACGTAAGGTCGAGAACGCGATTATCCGCATGAGTCGAACCTCCCAATTTGGGAGATGTTAGTCTCAGGCAAGTGCAGATGCAATCTTGGAAATATTTTCTGACGAGTAAGCAATCGCTTCATGTGATCCTTCACAGATGGCGGGTGGAGGTCGAAACCGGACGCTATCCTCCAGCTCATACGCCGTCCACAGCGCGTCTGATTCAGGTTTTTTCTGCGCTCGGGCGCTACGTCCCGAAGCCGGGAAGGGCGCTGCGCTAGAGGCTTTCCAGGGTTTGTAACAACACCCGCACCTTGGTCAGCGACTCCTGATATTCCGCCTGCCATTCCGAGTCGGCGACGATCCCGCCGCCGCCCCAGCAGCACACCTGGCCGTCCTTGACCAGCAAGCTGCGGATGGCGATGGAGCTGTCCATCTCGCCGCGCACGTCCAGGTACACCAGCGAGCCGCAGTACAGCCCGCGCCGGGTTGGCTCCAGTTCGTCGATGATCTGCATCGCGCGGATCTTCGGTGCGCCAGTGATGGAGCCGCCGGGGAAGCTGCCGGCGATCAGATCCAGGGCGTCCTTGTCGTCGGCCAATTCGCCGGTGACGCTGCTGACCAGGTGATGCACGTTGGGGTAGCTTTCCAGGCTGAACAACTCCGGCACGTTCACCGAGCCGGTGCGGCAGGTGCGGCCGAGGTCGTTGCGCAGCAGGTCGACGATCATCAGGTTCTCGGCACGATCCTTGGGGCTCGCCAGCAGTTCGGCGGCGTTGGCGGCGTCTTCTTCAGGCGTCAGGCCACGCGGGCGGGTGCCTTTGATCGGGCGGGTTTCGACCTGGCGCTGGCTGATCTTGATGAAGCGTTCCGGTGACAGGCTCAACACCGCGCCGTCATCCGGCAGGCTCTGGAACCCGGAAAATGGCGTCGGGCAGGCTTCGCGCAAGGCGCAATAGGCCGCCCAGGGATCACCGCTGCACGCTGCGCGAAAGCGCTGGGTGAAGTTGACCTGGTAGCAGTCGCCCGCCTGGATGTAGGCATGGATGCGTGCGATGGCGTGTGCGTAGGTCTGGGCGCTGAGGTCCGGTGTCATGGGGCCGTGGAGTTTGAAAGCGGTCGCTGTCTCTGCACCTGGTTGGCTGAACAGGCTGATCAGTCGCTGCCGCTCGCCATCGACCAGCGCCGGGTGAAAGACCAACTGGCTGGTTTGCGCCTGGTGATCGCTGACCAGGGCCCAGGCATACAGCCCAAAACGTGCGTCCGGCAGGTGCAGATCATCCACCGCCCGGTGCGGCAGCTGTTCCAGGTGCCGGCCGAAATCGTAGCTCAGGTAACCGATCAGGCCGCCGGCAAACGGCAACTCGTAGCCAGCCGGCAATGCTGCTTCACCCAACTGCGTAAGATTTTCCCGCAGGCGTTGCAGGAACTCGCTGCCGCTCTCGTCAGGCCGCACCGCCAGCGTCGCGTCGGGCCAGGCGCTGAGCAGGTCGTAACGCCCACGTTCGGCCACCGGGCGGCCGCTGTCCAACAGCACTGCGCCAGGGGCATGGCGAATTACCGCAAAATACTCGGCGGGGTTGGCCCGGTAGGGCAGTGGGTGTACGGAGCAGGTCGACATGCGGGGTGGATCAGCTGATGGCGTGGGGGAGGGATTGTAGACCCCTGTAGGATTTGGTCCTAGAGGGGATGTCGGGGATAGACAGATCGAAGGCCGGCTCAGCCTTCGACGGCCGGGATGTGCCCAAACATGGCCTGCACGAACTTCACTCGTTCTTCCGGCGTTTCCGTCGCGCCGGCAGCTTTCAATTCTTCCAATCGTGCCTCGACCGCATGGGTGCGTAGGGTCAGGCCGCAGTCGTTGGCGATCTGGATATTCAGCCCCGGACGCGCATTCAGTTCGAGGATCAGCGGGCCTTTTTCCTGGTCCAGCACCATGTCCACACCAATGTAGCCCAGCCCGCACAACTCATAACAACCCGCGGCGAGTTTCATGAACCCGTCCCAGTTCGGCAGTTGCACGCCATCCACCGCGTTGGTGGTGTCGGGGTGTTTGGTGATGATGCTGTTCAGCCAGGTGCCGCGCAGGGTCAGGCCGGTGGCCAAATCTACGCCCACGCCGATCGCGCCCTGGTGCAGGTTGGCCTTGCCGCCGGACTGGCGGGTCGGCAAGCGCAGCATGGCCATCACCGGGTAGCCCATCAGCACGATGATGCGGATATCCGGCACGCCTTCGTAGCTGATGCTCTTGAAAATCTGGTCGGGCACCACGCGGTACTCGATCAGCGCGCGGTCGCGGTGGCCGCCCAGGGAGTACAGGCCGGTGAGGATGCTGGAGATCTGATGCTCGATTTCCTCATGGCTGATGATCTTGCCGGACACTGTGCGATAGCGCCCCTCAAAGCGGTCGGCGATGACGAGGATGCCGTCACCGCCGGCGCCCTGGGCCGGCTTGATCACGAAGTCGCTGCGCCCGCCAATGATCTCGTCGAGCTTGTCGATTTCCTTCTCGGTGGAGATCACTCCGTACATTTCCGGCACGTGGATACCGGCCGCCAGGGCCCGTTCCTTGGTGATGATCTTGTCATCCACGATCGGGTACAGGCTGCGCTTGTTGTACTTGAGCACGTAGTCGGCGTTACGCCGGTTGATGCCCATGATGCCCCGTGCTTCCAGGGCCTTCCAGGTCTTCCAGAAGCCGAACATTACGAGTCAGCCTTGAGGAAGGCCTTGAAGCGCACCAACTCGGTCAGGCGATAGCCGCGATAACGCCCCATGGCCAGCATGAAGCCCACCAGGATCAGCAGGATCGCCGGGAAGGTGAAGACAAAGTAGACGAGCTCCGGCACGCTCATGATCAGGTGCGCCAGGGACGCCGCGAACAGCGTGCCGATCGCCACTTTCATCGCATGCCCGGCACCGCGTTCTTCCCAGGTGATCGACAGGCGTTCAATGGTCATGGTCAGAATCACCATCGGGAACAGCGCCACCGACAGCCCGCGCTCCAGCCCCAGTTTATGGCTGAACAGGCTGATGGCCGCGATCAGCACCACCACGAAGGTCAGCACCACCGACAGCCTTGGCAGCATCTGCAGTTTCAGGTGTTCCAGGTACGAGCGCAGGGACAAGCCCAGCGCCGTGATGATCGTAAACAGCACAATCCCGAAGCCCAACTGGGTCTCGCGGAACGCCAGGGCGATCAGCACCGGCGTAAACGTGCCCAGGGTCTGCAGGCCGATCAGGTTGCGCAGGATCAGGATCACCAGCACGCCAATCGGGATCATCACCATGATCATGAAGGTCTGCTGGGTTTGCAGTGGCAGGCCGTACAGCGAGTATTCGAGGAAATTGGCGTCGGTGTTTTCGTCGGTCAACTTGGCCAGGCGAATTGCGTTCATTTCGCTGTTGTTCAGGCTGAAGGTGACCATGGCTTTCTTGCCGCCATCGACGGTGATCAGGTTTTCATCGCCGGTCCACCACAGCAGGCGGTCGGCGGGCAGGCCGGGTTCGCCAGTTTCCGGGTTGAAGTACAGCCAGTCATTGCCATTGAAGCTGCGCAGCCACAGTTCCGGGGTTTGCGGCTGGTCGGCGACGAGGCGGATGGTGTGGACTTTTTCCACCGGCACGTGGGCGATGGACAGCAGCAGTTCGACGATCTTGGCCTTGTGCGGCGTGGAGGGGTCGCCCGCCAGCAGCAGCTTGACGTTGTCGTCGTTGAGGTTGTTGGTGCGCTTGATGGCTTCGGTAATAAAGGTTTCAACATCGGCCGAGTGCTGGCGGATCGGCGCCAGCAGGGCTTCGGCGGCGATTTTTTCCGGGCCTTCCACAGCAATGCTGTCGCGGAAGGTCGGGCCCTTGATCTTGACCTTTTCGCCGCTGTAACGCTTGGTCAGCACCAGGCGGTAATACAGGGTCTGGTTGCCCTTGGCCCGGCGCGCCGACCAGGTGACCTTGCGGTTGCCATCGATGCGGTTGACGCTGACCCCATAGTTATTCGAGATGAAACTTTCATTGAGGCTGACGAAGTCGCGGCTCAGGGGCGGCACGAACATCTGGATCTTCACCGGGTCTTTCGGGTTGGCGACGAACTCGACCTTGGCGTCGATGTTCCACAAGTCGTCGGTGGCGTCCTCGGTGACGGGAATGCCCAGCACGAAGATCTGGTAGGCGGTGACCGAAATACCCAGCACCACCAGGAGGGTGATCAGGATTTTCAGGTGCAGGGTCAGAGAGCGCATTCGGTTTACTCGGCGGTATGAGCGTCGGCGGCGCAGGCAGGTTTGCCCGCTGCGTATTTAAGACTGGGGTCGACCAGCGCATCGAAGCGTTTCAGCGCTTCGGAGCCGATCAGCAGCGGGAATTGGAAAGCGCTGCGGTCAGTCAAGTTCACTTCGATGCTGCGTAAAGCGCTGCCCATGCAGATGTCCAGGGCAATCACTGGACGGGCGGTGTAGTTCTTGTCCTCATCGGGGTCGTAGTCACCGGCGCGGCGTTTGATCTTGCTGACGCGGGCCAGTGGGCGTTCGATGGGGTGGGAATGGGCGGTGTCGATGGCCAGGTAGAAGCGCACCCAGGATTCACCGTTGCGCTTGAAGCGTTTGATATCGCGGGCGCTCAACGAGGCGGTCTTGGCGCCGGTGTCGAGTTTGGCCGCCACTTCCAGGTCGATATCTGCCAGCTTGGCGTATTCGTTGAGGCCATACACGGTCTTCTCGGCGGCAGCACAGAGCCCCGGTATAAGTCCCGGTATGAACAGTAGGCAAAACAATCGGGGGAAGGGCTTGAGTCTCATAAATCCTGAGGCGGTGCAGTGCGATGTTCAATTCAAGGCGACTGGCATTGCTGCGCAAGCTCCCTCGTGCGCCGTTTCATCAAGAGATGTCAGGCAAAAGCGGCGGCTATTCTAACATGATGCTTTTTTGGCGCCAGCGCTGGCAGGCGGCCATGCTCGTGCTGCTTGCAACGTTGGTTATTAGACGATTGTCGACAATGTTGATTTATTCTTTGACTAAGTAGGGCTAATTGGCTAGTTTTTGCGGCATTGCTTTTAAAGGTGTCGACAATATGCTGGATCAATCGGAATCTCCGGTGGTCTCCCCTGAAGAATCCCAGACAATGTCGGAGAACGTCTTTAGGCGTATACAGGCCGCTATCGTCAAAGGTGAGATCGCCCCCGGCAGCAAGATCTCCGAGCCGGAACTGGCGCGCACCTACGGCATCAGCCGCGGCCCGTTGCGTGAGGCGATCCACCGCCTCGAAGGCCAGCGCCTGCTGGTGCGCGTGCCCCATGTCGGCGCTCGCGTGGTGTCGTTGAGCCATGAAGAACTGATCGAACTCTATGAAATCCGCGAATCCCTCGAAGGCATGGCGTGCCGCCTGGCCGCCGAGCGCATGACTGATGCCGAGATCGAAGAACTGCGCCAGGTGCTGCACACCCACGAACGGGATGCGGCGTTCCAGGCCGGTGTCGGCTATTACCAGCAGGAAGGCGACTTCGACTTTCATTACCGGATCATCCAGGGCGCCGGCAACCGCACCTTGACCCAAATGCTCTGCGGCGAGCTGTACCAACTGGTGCGCATGTACCGCATCCAGTTCTCCGCGACCCCCAATCGTCCACGCCAGGCCTTTGCCGAGCATCACCGAATTCTTGACGCGATCGCCGATCGCGACGGTGAACTGGCCGAGTTGTTGATGCGTCGTCACATCGGCGCCTCCAAACGCAATATCGCCCGCCACTTTCCAGGCGGTGCTCCCCAGACAGCCACTCAGCGAGGTGAGTCATGAGTTCCAGTAACAACCGCACTCCAGGCCAGCGTTTTCGTGACGCGGTCGCCAGCGAACACCCGTTGCAGGTGGTCGGTACGATCAACGCCAACCATGCACTGCTGGCCAAACGCGCTGGCTTCAAGGCGATCTACCTGTCGGGTGGCGGGGTGGCCGCAGGCTCCCTCGGCGTGCCGGACCTGGGCATTACCGGCCTCGATGACGTGCTGACCGACGTGCGCCGCATCACCGATGTGTGCGACCTGCCGCTGCTGGTGGACGTGGACACCGGTTTCGGTTCCTCGGCCTTCAACGTGGCGCGCACCGTCAAGTCGATGATCAAGTTCGGCGCCGCCGCGATCCATATCGAAGACCAGGTCGGCGCCAAGCGCTGCGGTCATCGTCCGAACAAAGAAATCGTGTCCCTGCAGGAAATGGTCGACCGCATCAAGGCCGCCGTGGATGCGCGCACCGATGACAGCTTCGTGATCATGGCGCGTACCGATGCGCTGGCCGTCGAAGGCCTGGAATCCGCCCTGGAACGAGCCGCCGCCTGCATCGAGGCCGGCGCCGACATGGTGTTCCCGGAAGCCATCACCGAGCTGGACATGTACAAGCTGTTCGCGTCAAAGGTGAAGGCGCCGATCCTGGCTAACATCACTGAATTCGGTGCAACCCCGCTGTACACCGTCGAACAGTTGAAATCTGCCGATGTTTCCCTGGTGCTGTACCCGCTCTCGGCCTTCCGTGCCATGAACAAGGCTGCCGAGAACGTCTACACCGCGATCCGTCGCGATGGCACCCAACAGAACGTGATCGACACCATGCAAACCCGCATGGAGCTTTACGATCGTATCGACTACCACACCTTCGAGCAGAAGCTCGACGCGCTGTTCGCCGCCAAGAAGTAACGAACGCGCCTCCCGGATAACTACAAAATTGGAGAGTAACCATGGCTGAAGCAAAAGTACTGAGTGGCGCTGGCCTGCGTGGCCAGGTGGCCGGGCAGACCGCACTGTCCACCGTGGGCCAGGCCGGTGCCGGCCTGACCTATCGCGGCTACGACGTGCGCGAACTGGCCGCTGATGCACAGTTCGAAGAAGTCGCCTACCTGCTGCTGTACGGCGAATTGCCGACCAAGACCGAACTGGCTGCCTACAGCGCCAAGCTGAGCAAGCTGCGTGACCTGCCCCTGGCGCTCAAAGAAGTGCTCGAGCGCATCCCGGCCGACGCCCACCCGATGGACGTGATGCGCACCGGTTGCTCGTTCCTCGGCAACCTCGAGCCGGAGCAGGACTTCAGCGTCCAGCGCGATGTCACCGACCGTCTGCTCGCTGCCTTCCCGGCGATCATGTGCTACTGGTACCGCTTCAGCCATGACGGCAAACGCATCGACTGCGTGACCGACGAACCTTCCATCGGCGGTCACTTCCTGCACCTGCTGCACGGCAAGGCGCCGAGCGAGTTGCACGTCAAAGTGATGAACGTGTCGCTGATCCTCTACGCCGAGCACGAATTCAACGCGTCGACCTTTACCGCGCGTGTCTGCGCGTCGACCCTGTCCGACCTGTATTCCTGCATCACCGCCGCGATCGGCTCGCTGCGCGGCCCGCTGCACGGCGGTGCCAACGAAGCGGCGATGGAAATGATCGAGCGCTTCCTGTCGGCAGAGGACGCCGTCGACGGCACCCTCGCCATGCTGGCGCGCAAGGACAAGATCATGGGCTTCGGCCACGCGATCTACAAAGACTGCGACCCGCGTAATGAGGTCATCAAGGGCTGGTCGAAACTGCTCGCCGAAGAAGTCGACGACAAAGTGTTGTTCCCGGTCTCCGAGGCCATCGACAAGGTCATGTGGGAGCAGAAGAAGTTGTTCCCCAACGCCGACTTCTACCATGCCTCGGCGTACCACTTCATGGGCATCCCGACCAAGCTGTTTACGCCGATCTTCGTATGCTCGCGCCTCACTGGCTGGGCCGCTCACGTGTTCGAACAGCGCGCCAACAACCGCATCATCCGTCCAAGCGCCGACTACATCGGCGTCGAGCAGCGCAAGTTCGTGCCAATCGAACGTCGCTGAAGGCCGACGATTCCAGGACTGAAATGAGGTCATAAAGGTGGGAGGGGGCTTGCCCCCGATAGCGGAGTGTCATTCAACACCTATAGCAACTGATAAACCGCCATCGGGGGCAAGCCCTCTCCCACATTTGAATCGCATTTCAAATCTGGATCAGTGGGTCCCTTTTGTAATCACCGTGACCGAGTCCCGACGATGAACACTGAATTTCGCAAATCGCTCCCCGGCAGCCGCCTCGATTACTTCGACGCCCGCGCGGCTGTCGAGGCAATCACCCCCGGTGCCTACGCCACCTTGCCTTACACCTCCCGCGTACTCGCGGAAAACCTGGTGCGCCGTTGCGCCCCGGCCACCCTCAATGCTTCCCTGAGCCAACTGATCGAACGCAAACGCGACCTCGACTTCCCTTGGTTCCCGGCGCGGGTGGTGTGCCATGACATCCTGGGCCAAACCGCCCTGGTCGACCTCGCCGGCCTGCGCGATGCCATCGCCCTGCAAGGCGGCGACCCCGCCCAGGTCAACCCGGTGGTGCCGACCCAACTGATCGTCGACCACTCCCTGGCCGTCGAAGCCGGTGGTTTCGACCCGCAGGCGTTCGAGAAAAACCGCGCCATCGAAGACCGCCGCAACGAAGACCGCTTCCACTTTATCGAGTGGACCAAAAAGGCCTTCAAGAACGTCGACGTGATCCCGCCGGGCAACGGCATCATGCACCAGATCAACCTGGAGAAAATGTCTCCGGTGATCCAGGTACGTGACGGCGTGGCGTTCCCCGACACCTGCGTCGGCACCGACAGCCACACCCCGCACGTGGACGCCCTCGGCGTGATCGCCATCGGCGTCGGCGGCCTCGAAGCCGAGAGCGTGATGCTCGGCCGCGCTTCATGGATGCGCCTGCCGGAAAGCGTCGGCGTGGAGCTGACGGGCAAGCTGCAACCGGGCATCACCGCCACCGACATGGTGCTGGCGCTGACCGAGTTCCTGCGTCAGCAGAAAGTGGTGGGCGCGTGGCTGGAGTTCTTCGGCGAAGGTGCATCGGCACTGACCCTGGGCGACCGCGCGACCATCTCCAACATGGCCCCGGAATACGGCGCAACCGCGGCGATGTTCTACATCGACCCGCAGACCATCGCCTACCTGAAACTCACCGGCCGTGAAGACGCGCAAGTCGCCCTGGTCGAGCAATACGCCCGCCTGACCGGCCTGTGGGCCGACGACCTCAAAGGCGCCCAATACGAGCGCGGCCTGACCTTCGACCTGTCCAGCGTCGTGCGCAATATGGCTGGCCCGAGCAACCCGCACGCCCGTGTCGCCACCAGCGACCTCGCCGCCAAAGGGATCTCCGGCCAGTGGGATGACGTACCGGGGCAAATGCCCGACGGTGCGGTCATCATTGCCGCGATCACCAGTTGCACCAACACCAGCAACCCGCGCAACGTGATCGCTGCCGGCCTCCTGGCACGCAACGCCAACAAGTTGGGGCTGACCCGCAAGCCGTGGGTCAAGTCGTCCTTGGCGCCCGGTTCGAAAACCGTGGCCATGTACCTGGAAGAAGCCGGCCTCGGGCACGAACTGGAAAAACTCGGTTTCGGCGTAGTGGCCTTCGCCTGCACCACCTGCAACGGCATGTCCGGTGCGCTCGACCCGGTGATCCAGCAAGAGATCATTGACCGCGACCTGTACGCCACCGCCGTGTTGTCGGGGAACCGCAACTTCGACGGGCGTATCCACCCGTATGCCAAGCAAGCGTTCCTGGCTTCGCCGCCGCTGGTGGTGGCTTACGCGATTGCTGGCACCATCCGTTTCGACATCGAGAAGGACGTGCTGGGCCTCGACGCCGACGGCAAGGAAATCCGCCTGAAAGACATCTGGCCGAGCGACGAAGAAATCGACGCGGTGGTCAAGGCGTCGGTCAAGCCGGAACAGTTCCGCAAAGTGTATATCCCGATGTTCGCGATCCACGAAGACACCGGCCCGAAAGTCGCGCCGCTGTATGAGTGGCGCCCGCAAAGCACCTATATCCGCCGTCCGCCGTACTGGGAAGGCGCGTTGGCCGGTGCGCGTCCGCTCAAGGGCATGCGCCCGCTGGCGGTGCTGCCGGACAACATCACCACTGACCACCTGTCGCCATCCAACGCGATCATGCTCGACAGCGCCGCCGGCGAATACCTGGCGAAAATGGGCCTGCCGGAAGTTGACTTCAACTCCTACGCAACCCACCGCGGCGACCACCTGACCGCGCAACGCGCCACCTTCGCCAACCCGAAACTGTTCAACGAAATGGTGGTGGAAAACGGTAAGGTCAAGCAGGGCTCGCTGGCGCGTATCGAGCCGGAAGGCAAGGTCACACGCATGTGGGAAGCCATTGAAACCTACATGGAACGCAAGCAGCCGCTGATCATTATCGCTGGCGCCGACTACGGTCAGGGTTCGTCCCGCGACTGGGCAGCCAAGGGCGTGCGCCTGGCGGGTGTGGAAGCGATTGCCGCCGAAGGTTTCGAACGCATTCACCGCACCAACCTGGTGGGCATGGGCGTGTTGCCGCTGGAGTTCCTGCCGGGCACCGACCGTCACACGCTGAAGATCGACGGCAGCGAAACCTACGACGTGGTCGGCAAACGCACCCCGCGTGCGCAATTGACCCTGGTGATCAACCGCAAGAATGGCGAACGTGTCGAAGTGCCGGTGACCTGCCGCCTGGACACCGCTGAAGAAGTGTCGATCTACGAGGCGGGCGGCGTGTTGCAACGTTTTGCCCAGGACTTCCTGGAATCGGCGGCGACCGTCTGAAGAGGATGACCATGGCACACGTACCGCAAATCAAGATCCCCGCCACCTACATGCGTGGCGGCACCAGCAAGGGCGTGTTTTTCCGCGTCCAGGACCTGCCCGAGTCGGCGCAGGTGCCGGGTGCTGCGCGCGATGCCCTGCTGTTGCGGGTGATCGGCAGCCCCGACCCCTACGACAAGCAGATCGACGGCATGGGCGGCGCCACGTCGAGCACCAG
>NZ_JAKNRV010000095.1:0-16102 GCF_023072625.1 Pseudomonas emilianonis | reverse complement strand
CGCTTCGCACCTTGTCCGGCAATACCGTGCGCTTCCTGGAACGCGGTGCGCTGGATACCGCCAGCGCCAACCTCAAGACCATCAACGAATTGATCGACCGCATGGGCCGCATCACCGCCAGCCTGCGCTCCTTCGCGCGACGCGGCGACGACCAGGGCGAAGCCAGCCTGGGCAAGGCCGTGGATGCAGCGTTCCAAGTGCTCGGTGCGCGCCTCGACAGCCTGCCGCTGACGTTGCACCGCGACTTTGCCCCGGCCCAACTGCAGATCGACCAGACGCGCCTGGAGCAGATCCTGGTCAACCTGATCGGCAACGCCCTCGATGCCATGCAAGCACAACCGGCGCCCGAGCTGTGGCTGGAAGGCCATGAAGCCGATGGCAAGTACCGCCTGCAGGTGCGCGACAATGGCCATGGCATCGACCCCGAGGCGCGCAAGCATCTATTCGAACCGTTCTTCACCACCAAACCCGGCGAACAAGGCCTGGGCCTTGGCCTCACGTTGTCCGCCAGCCTGGCCGCAGCCACCGGCGGCAACCTCGCCGTGGAGCACCCCGTCGGCGGTGGTACTGCCTTTGTCCTGAGCCTGCCACTGGTGGGCGCTCAAAAAGCTGAGTCGTCATGAACGTAGAAAAAAACACTGACCTCACCGTCCTGATCGTCGAAGACGACCCCCATGTGCTGCTCGGCTGCCAGCAGGCCCTGGCACTGGAAGACATCCCCAGCGTCGGCGTGGGCAGCGCCGAAGAGGCACTCAACCGCATCGGCGAGAACTTTGCCGGTATCGTCATCAGCGATATCCGCCTGCCGGGTATCGACGGCCTGGAACTGCTCACCCGCCTCAAGACCCTGGATAAAAGCCTGCCGGTGGTATTGATTACCGGGCACGGCGATATTTCCATGGCGGTCGGCGCCATGCGCAACGGCGCCTATGACTTCATGGAGAAACCCTTCTCCCCCGAACGCCTGGTCGAAGTGGCGCGCCGCGCCCTGGAACAACGCGGGCTGGCGCGGGAAGTCTGGTCGCTGCGCCGCCAGTTGGCCGAGCGCGACTCCCTGGAAGGGCGCATCATCGGCCGCTCGCCAGCGATGCAGAACTTGCGCGATTTGATCACCAACGTCGCCGATACTTCGGCCAACGTGCTAATCGAAGGCGAGACCGGCACCGGCAAGGAACTGGTCGCGCGTTGCCTGCATGATTTCAGCCGACGCCACGACCACCCGTTCGTCGCACTGAACTGCGGCGGCTTGCCGGAGAACCTGTTCGAAAGCGAGATTTTCGGCCACGAAGCCAACGCCTTTACCGGCGCCGGCAAACGGCGGATCGGCAAGATCGAGCACGCCCACGAAGGCACGCTGTTTCTCGATGAAGTGGAAAGCATGCCGATCAACCTGCAGATCAAGCTGCTGCGCGTGTTGCAGGAGCGCACCCTGGAACGCCTGGGCTCGAACCAGAGCGTGGCGGTGGATTGCCGGGTGATCGCCGCCACCAAGTCCGACCTCGACGAATTAAGCCGTGCCAGCCAGTTCCGCAGCGACCTGTACTACCGCCTCAACGTCGTGACCCTGGAACTGCCGCCCCTGCGCGAGCGCCGCGAAGACATCCTGCAACTGTTCGAACACTTCCTGCAGCAGTCATCCCTGCGCTTCGACCGCAGCGTGCCGGACCTCGACAACCAGACCTTGTCCAACCTGATGAGCCACGACTGGCCGGGCAACGTGCGTGAACTGCGCAACGTCGCCGAACGCTTCGCCCTAGGCCTGCCGGCCTTCAAGAAAAGCGGCGCCAGCAGCGGTAGCCAGGGCGTGGCCTTCACCGAGGCGGTGGAAGCCTTCGAACGCAACCTGCTCAACGACGCCCTGCAACGCAGCGGCGGCAACCTGACACAGGCCAGCCAGGAACTGGGAATGGCCAAGACCACCCTGTTCGACAAGGTCAAGAAATACGGTTTAAGCCACTAGGGAGCTGCGCGTGGATCTGGTATTGAAGGCCGCCCTGGGCGCGGCGGTGGTGTTGATATTGGCCGCGTTGGCCAAGACCCGGAATTACTACATCGCCGGGCTGGTGCCGTTGTTTCCGACCTTTGCACTGATCGCCCATTACATCGTCGGCAAGGGCCGCTCGGTGGACGATTTGAAGACCACCATCCTGTTCGGGATGTGGTCGATCATTCCGTACTTTGTGTACCTGGCGACGCTCTACGTGCTGGTCGACCGCATGCGCCTTGAGGCCTCTCTAGCCGTAGCAGCGGTCGCGTGGTTGATGGCAGCGACTGTTCTGGTCAGCGTCTGGGTACGCCTCCACAGTTGACACACCACAATCCAAATGTGGGAGGGGGCTTGCCCCCGATGGCGGTGGATCAGATACAAATAGGCTGTCAGACCCACTGCTATCGGGGGCAAGCCCCCTCCCACATTTAGAACAGTGCTGTGCCAGGCAACTCAGCGGACTATTTTGTCGATCTGAATCCCCAGCTTTTTCAGGCGATACCAGAAGCTGCGCTCGGAAATCCCGATCTTCGCCGCTGCGGCCGCCTGTACGCCATTGCTCTCCAGCAACGCCGCCTGGATGTAGGCTTTCTCCACCTCTGCCAGCGCCGCATCCAGGTCCTGGGGAATGCCCGGCCCGTTGCTGAGGATCGCCGTCACACTGCCCTCGCAGGGCTTCGACGCGAACAGATAACCCGGCAGGTCGATATCTTCGATCACAGGCGACGACGCCACGATGGTCGCGCGCTCCACGCAATTCTGCAGCTCGCGGATATTACCCGGCCAGTGATACGCCACCATGGCCTGCAAGGCCTCGGGGCTGAAACCGGTGATGCGTTTGCCGGCGGTGGCGCTGAGGGTCTGGGCGAAGTGCCGGGCCAGGGGCGCGATGTCTTCCACGCGCTCGCGCAAGGGCGGCAGCGGAATCGGGAACACGTTGAGGCGGTAATACAAGTCCTCGCGAAATTCCTTGTTGGCCACCGCGTCCAGCAGGTTCTTGTTGGTGGCGGCGATCACCCGCACGTCCACCTTGCGCTCGCGGGGGTCGCCCACCGGTTCGATCACCCGCTCCTGCAAGGCGCGCAGAATCTTGGCCTGCAGCGCCAGCGGCATGTCACCCACTTCGTCGAGAAACAGCGTGCCCTTGTCGGCCTGCATAAAGCGCCCGACCCGGTCGGCCACGGCGCCGGTGAAGGCGCCCTTGCGATGGCCGAACATTTCGCTTTCGAGCAGCCCTTCGGGGATCGCCGCGCAATTGACTGCCACGAATGGCTTGTCGGCCCGGCTGCCGTGCTTGTGGATGGCGCGGGCGACCATTTCCTTGCCGGTGCCGCTTTCGCCGGTCAGCAGGATCGTTGCACTGCTGTCGCGCACCGAATCCACCGCCTGCAACACCTTGCGAAACGCCGGGCTGTCGCCCACCAGGCTGTCGAACTGCGCCTGCTCATCCAGCTCGGCGCGCATGCGTGCGTTGTCGCGCAGGATGTCGCGAAACTGCAGGGCCTTGGCCACGGTGATGTCCAGCTCGTCGATATCGAACGGCTTGGCGATGTAGTCATAGGCGCCGTTACGCATCGACTGCACCGCGTTTTTCACCGTGCTGTAGGCGGTCATCACGATCACCGGCACCTGGGGACAGCGCACCTTGATCTCGGCCAGCAGCGCCGGCCCGTCCATGCCCGGCATGCGCCAGTCACTGATCACCAGGTCGATGTCTTCCTGCTCCAGCACTTTGAGCGCATGCAGGCCGTTCCCCGCAGTGAATACCTGGATGCCGTTCTGGCTGAGGGCCGACGACAGCAGGTCACAGAGCTTGGGCTCGTCGTCGACCACCAATATGTTATGCGTCATGACTATCCTCATCGTCTTCGCCAATCGCCGGAATGTACAGGCTGAACGTGGCGCCGGCATCATTCTCGCTGGCACATTCGATGCTGCCGTCGTGACTTTCCATGATCGAATAGACTTTGGCCAGGCCCAGGCCGGTGCCGGAGGCCTTGGTGGTGACGAACGGCGTGAAGATGCGCTCGATCATATCCGCCGCAATACCCTGGCCGGTGTCGGCGATGCTGATGACCGTATTGCCGCCCTCCGAACGAATGCCCAGGGTCAGGCGGCCGCCTTCAGGCATGGCATCGATGGCGTTGAGAATCAGGTTAAGGCAGGCCTGCTTGAGTTGCTTGGCATCGGCGTAGATGGTCGCGCCGGGCGCCTGGTCGTCGATGTGCGCATCGATGTTGTGGCTGGCCAGCTCGGGGCCGCAGAAACCCAGAATTTCGTCCACCAGCGCGCGAGCCGGCAGCAACACGCGCAACGGCGGGTTGGGTTTGGCGAAGTCGAGAAACTCGGTGATCAGGTCGTTGATCCGGCTGACTTCGCTGATCACGTATTCCAGGTGGCGCTTGTCGGCTTCCGGTAAGTCGGCGCGACGGTGCAGCAGTTGGGTGGCGGTCTTGATGATGCCCAGCGGGTTACGGATTTCGTGGGCCAGGCCCATGGCGACTTCACCCAGGGCGTGCAGGCGGTCGCGCCGGCGCAGTTGGGCTTCGAGGTGATGCAACTCGCCCAGCCGCTCGGTCATATGGTTGAAGGTGCTGCTCAATTGCGCCAACTCATCGCCGCCGCTGACCACCACACGGTGCGCATAATTGCCCGAGATCACCGCGCTCACGCCCTGGGACAGATCGCGCAACGGCTGGGTCAAGCGCCGCGACACCAGCAGCCCCGCCGCCAGGGACAGTGCCGAGCTGAGCAGGAAAATCAGCACGAACAGGTTGCTCTGGTTCACCAGCCCCACCAGGCTGGTATGGCGCAGCAGGCCGCTGAAGATCACGCCTTGCAGCTCGCCGCTATCATTGAAGATCGGCCAGTACAAACCGCTGTAGTTGTCGGTGAACTGTTCGCTGGGCTGCTTGGTGCTGCGCATCGCGGTTTCGACGTTTTTCGGGATGTGCGAGGGGTGATCCTTGAAGCGCTGGGTCGCGAAAATTTCCGCGAAACCACCGGGGTTGGCCAGGTACAGGCGCAGGTCGAGGGAATGCACATCGGCCACGCTGGTGAGGAAGCTGCTGTCCAGGTAGGTGGCCACCAGTAGCACGTAGTCAACGCCATCCTGGCTGGTCTCAAAGGTCGAGACCACGATACCGGTGCTCACCCCCGCCAGTTGGACGGTCTGCAACACGGCGTTGCTGGTCAGGCTGATCTGCTTGACGATGTCATCGGGCGCGGTGCTGAACACCACTTTGTGGTCACGGCTGCGAATCAGGGCCACCACATCGATATCCGTGGCTTGGGCGATATCGGCGGTGAGCCTGTCGTGTCTGGCCGCCTGCCGACTGGAGGCCGGGCCGGTGTAGCGCAGGAACAATTGCGCGACACGCGCGTTGTCATGCCGGATGTCACCGATCTCGTCCTTGACGATCTTGGTCGACTCCTGCAGCCAGATACGCACGTTGCTGTCGAAAATCTGCGACAACGTGGTGGCGGCCAGCTCGGCCGCGATCATGGTCGGAATCACACTGACCAGCCAGAACGCCAGCACCAGCTTGCGCTGGACGCTCCAGCGCGAAATGGCAAAGGGGCGGGCTTTTTGGCGGGTCTTGGTGATCATCAGGTTTCGCTTATCACAGCAGCCATGGCAGGGTCGGAACGATCCGGTCGAAGAAACATTTTCGCGAGTCTGAGCAGGCCGTTGAGCAGCCGGTTACGGTGGCGGAAGAACAGGCTGTTGCCCTCAAACTCGCACCCCAGCCGCAGCTTACTGGCATACCCGGCCTGTCCGCACTCATACAGCGCAATATTGTGTTGGATACAGTAGTCGACATTGGTCAACCAACTGCGGAAGTAGAGGTTGTAGTCACGGGTAAACTCCACGTCGTGCCCGAAGAACTTGTCGACCAGCCGATGCTCGTCCACCAGCATCAGGTTGAACGCCACCAAGTGCTCGTCCACCCAGTAAAGAGCACAGACCGCGCGCTGTTCAAGGCGTTCAAGTACGCCGGTGAAGTAGCTGGCGGGCAGGCGTTCGAACTGCAGTTCGGCACGGGTCAACGTGGATTCATACAGGCGCATGACCTCGGGCAGCACATCGTCGATGTTGCGCCGCCACTCCACCCGTGGGCCCGGCGCACGCAGTTTACGACGCAAGTCCTTGCGTGTGGATTTGCCCAGCGAGCCCAGGTAGGCGTCCACCGAGCCGTAAGGCAGCGGCAATACGCCCGTGGGCAAACTCGGCATGCTTTGAAAGCCTGCCGCGCGGCAACTGTCGGCCCAGTGCCGGTCCTGCGTCGGCGCATCCTTGACCGCCACCAGGCCGATGCCGAACTCATCGGCGTCCTGGCGCGCCGCCAGCAGCAGGTGTTTGAGCAACCGCGGGCGGTGCCCCTCAGGCACGCTACTGGCAAACCCGGCGTCGCAACGCTCGGCCACCGGTGAACCGATGGCATACAACCCCACCTGCAAAACACCCGGCCACAGCCGCTCCAGGCGTGCGGTCAAGCGCTTGCCGGCGCCCGACACCGTGGTGTCGAGGCGGTAATGGGTGATGAACGCGGCGGCCACAGCCACCAGCGCTCCGTCTTCAAATACCGCCAGGTAGCGCCATTGAAAATCGTCGATGGCGGCGTTTTCCACGGCGACGTAGTAGTCCCAGTCCTCCAACGCTCCGGGAAAACAGTCGTTCCAGGCACTGCGCCGAATGTCCCGGATGGTCGGGAAGGCTTGGGTGGTAATCACATGTTTCCCTTATTTCTATCGCAAGCCGCCGATCAAATGTGTGAGCTTTCGAGCCCCTGCGAGGCGGTGATGGCATCACCTCGGTGTAACGGATAAACCGCGACACCTGCATCGCCGCCTCGCTTAAGCGCTACAGCTCCCCCATCAGATTGTTTGGATCTGAAAAGACCGGCGTGCAGCTCGACAAACTCGGCACTCAACTCGATCACCCGGCGGTATTGCAGGTCGACAGTGATCATGTGGTAGCAGTTGTCCAGCAGGACCTTGGTCACCGGCCCGCCGAGGTGACGTTCCACGTAATCGGCGTTCCAGCGACTGGTGATGTCGTCCTCGATCGAATGCAGTACCAGCGCCGGCACCTTCACCTGCGGCATGCGTTTCTTGACCACGGCGTTCATCCGGTGCAACTCGCGCACGGTGATGCCTTCCATGGTCAACAGACCGGCCTCGCTGCTCTGCCCTTCCTTCATCTGCCGCTCGACGATCGCCCGCAGGCGTTCGTTCTTGATGCCGTAAGGCGGCTTCTCTTCGAAGCGACAGATATGCACGCCGAACGGGATTTTCATCAACAACGGCGTGAGGAACGCCAGCTTGTTGATGCTCCAGCCGTCGTACTTCAAGGTGGTCGAATACATCAGCAGCCCGGCAACCTGGCCCGGATGTTCCGAGGCCAGGTACATCGACATCACCGCGCCCATCGACAAACCGCCGACAAACACCTGTTCATGACGCAGGCGGACCTGGGCGAAGGTTTGACGCACCCCTTCGTACCAGTCCAGCCAGCCGGTGGCCTGCAGGTCGCTGTTGTCGCCGCAGTGCCCGGCCAGGGTGGGCACGTACACCGTGCAATTACCCACCTTGGCCAGGCCCTTGGCGACCTGGCGCAGTTCCGTCGGCGTGCCTGTCAGTCCATGGATCAACAGGATGCCGACCGGCCCTTCACCGAGAACGAAGCCGGCATCACCCTCACCGAGGTCGATCCCGACGTTGCTCACCGTTTAGTCGCTCGCACCAGCAGTTGCTCGAGCAGCTTCAGGCCCAGCTCGATTTCCGGGTAGCTGATTTCCAGGGACGGCGCCAGGGTGATCACGTTCTTGTAGTAGCCGCCCACGTCGAGGATCAGGCCGAGCTTGCGGCCGTCCACGACCATGTCGCCCTTCATGCCTTCTTCGACCATGTAGTCCAGGGTCGCCTTGTCTGGCGTGAAACCATCCGGGCCGCAGATTTCGCAGCGCAGGGCCAGACCCAGGCCATCGACGTCGCCGATGATCGGGAAGCGTTTTTGCAGGTCCTGCAGGCCTTCCAGGAAGAACTTGCCCTTGGCCATGACCATTGCGCCGTAGTCGACTTCGCTGGTCATTTTGAACATTTCCAAGCCTACCGCCGTACCCAACGGGTTGGAGGCGAAGGTGGAGTGGGTCGAGCCTGGTGGGAAGATCTTCGGGTTGATCAGTTCTTCACGGGCCCAGATGCCGCCCAGCGGGTTGAGGCCGTTGGTCAGCGCCTTGCCGAACACGATCACGTCGGGTTGTACGTCGAAGTGCTCGATCGACCACAACTTGCCGGTGCGATAGAAGCCCATCTGGATTTCGTCGGACACCATCAGGATGCCGTGCTGATCCAGCACCTGCTTGAGCTCGCGGTAGAAGTTCAGCGGTGGGATCACGTAACCGCCGGTACCCTGGATCGGCTCGACGTAGAACGCGGCGTATTCACTCTGGCCGACTTTCGGGTCCCACACGCCGTTGTATTCAGTCTCGAACAGGCGCGCGAATTGCTGCACGCAGTGGCTGCCGTATTCTTCCTTGGTCATGCCTTTAGGGCCGCGGAAGTGGTACGGGAACGGGATGAACTGCGCACGCTCGCCGAAGTGGCCGTAGCGGCGACGGTAGCGGTAGCTGGAGGTGATCGACGAGGCGCCGAGGGTGCGCCCGTGGTAGCCGCCTTCGAAGGCGAACATCAGGCTCTTGCCGTTGGTAGCGTTACGCACCACTTTCAGGGAGTCTTCGATGGACTGCGAACCGCCGACGTTGAAGTGAACGCGACCGTCGAGGCCGAATTTCTTCTTGGCGTCGACCGCGATCATTTCCGACAGCTCAATCTTGCCTTTGTGCAGGTACTGGCTGGCGATTTGCGGCAGGGTGTCGATCTGCTGTTTCAGCGCATTGTTCAAGCGCGGGTTGGCATAGCCGAAGTTGACCGCCGAGTACCACATTTGCAGGTCGAGGTAGGCCTGGTCTTCGGTGTCCCACACGTAGGAACCTTCGCAGCGGCTGAAAATACGCGGCGGTTCGATGTAGTGAACGGTGTCGCCGTAAGAGCAGTATTTGGCTTCTTTATCCAGAAGAATCTGGTCTTCGGCGCTCGCGATTCGGATATCAGACATGGTGGAAGAGTTCCTGATTTTCAATAGAGAGGTCAGTAGCAGCAAAGGTGGTGGCGTTGGCAGCGATGCCCTGTGGCAGCTTGGCCAGCAATGCGCTCACTTCGGCGAAGGTGTCGAAGCGCGCATACGCAATGTTGTTGGTCTCGCAGTACTGGGCAAGGCTGCCCTTGGCGAAAACGAAGTCGGCGGTGGAGGCCACGCACATGTCGGACTTACCGTCGCCGATCACCAGCACGCGCTTGTTGCGCGGGGTGGATTTGCATTTGCAGTTGCCGGAAGCGGCGCGGCAGGCATCGCTGGCATACGGGAAATCAATGCGCCAGCTGTTCTGGTCGACCTGGCGCAGGCGGTTGGCGAGGATCGGCAGCAGGCTCACGTAATTGCGCGACAGAATCCGCGCGATGCCTTGCTCGATACCGTCGCTGACCACTTCGATGGACGCCCCCAGGCCGATGACGTGATCGACGAAATCGGGGAAGTCCGGGTCGATTTCGACGCTGTCGAAATATGCCAGCAGTTCTGCGGGTGTGGCCTTGATCAGCGCCAGTTGGCGGCTCAGGCATTCGCGTGAACCGATATGCCCGTCCAGCCATTCCTGCTCGATGGTTTCCCACTCGGGGCCAGCGAAGCGTTGGAGGACGTTGTCGATGACATCGGTAGGGGTAATGGTCCCGTCGAAGTCACACACGATATGCCAGTGGATCATCTGCCTTTCCTTTAGGTGAAGGGCCTTGGAGGAGCGCGCTGTGTGCGCTTGCAAAAGGTGCTAGAGCAGGGACTGTGCCAACTGGCCAACGCCCAATGGGGCTGGGGCTTCGCGCGGATGTCAGGCGGTTTTGTGTCGTGGGAGCTACATTTTTTGTAGCTTGCTACAAACAAGATGAGTGCTTGCGCCAACGCCGCGCTTTGCGCGTTCATGCGCGCATAGTCAATCAAGGAACTGTGACCATGTTCAGGATCACCTGCGCTGTATTCGCCGGATTACTGGGGCTGGGGAGCGTTTCACAAGCCGCGCAGGCCGACGGCATCACCGGCGAAGCAGGTGCGGGTGTCAGCTACCAGCCCAAGGAACCCACCGGCACCCGCTATGAAACCGCGGCCATTCCGTACCTCGACCTGGACTGGGGCAACGTCAGCCTCGGCACCGATGACGGCCTGACCTGGAGCGCGCTGAAAACCAACGGTTTCAGCGCCGGCCCGTACATCAACTACCTCTCGGGCCGCACGGCCAACGGCGCGCTGTCGGGGTTGCGCGAAGTGTCGAGCATGGCCGAGGTCGGCGGGTTCGTGCAGTACGCGCCGGCCGACTTCTGGCGGGTCTATGCCCAACTGGGCCGCGCCGTGGGTGGCGCTCAGGGCCAAGGCGGCGTGCTTGGCAAGGTCGGCGGCGAGTTGGGCTATCCGCTGGGTGGCGGGATCATTGGCAGCAGCGGCCTGATGGCGCATTTTGCCGACGCACGCCAGACCAACACGTTTTTCGGCGTGAGCGATAGCGAAGCCGCCGCCTCGGGCTTCCGGCCCTACAACGCCAGCGGCGGTTTCCAGAACCTGACGTTAACGCAGAGCTTCGAATTTCCCCTGGCGGCGAACTGGTCGCTGTTGACCAGTGCCAGTTGGGTACACCTGGTGGGTTCGGCAGCGGACAGCAGCATCGTCAAGCAGACCGGCGAAGTGAACCAGGGCCAGGTGCAGACGGCGATCAGCTACAAGTTCGATTGATTGCACATCGCTCAAAAATCTGGGAGCGTGCCTAGCGCCAGTCAGTTAAGGAAGAACACTGTCACTGTGGCGAGGGAGCTTGCTCCCGCTGGGACGCGAAGCGGCCCCAACAGAAGGGACTGCTACGCAGTCCAGCGGGAGCAAGCTCCCTCGCCACGGGTTACCGGTTGCCCGCTCTATCGCTTAACTGACCGGCATTAGGGAGCGGGCCAGTATTTCATCGCGATACTTTCAGCTTTCTTCGCCTTCGGCCAACAACCCGATCCCGACGATAATCACCCCAACGCCCACCCAGTGCAGCAGGCTGATGTGTTCCCCCAGCCCCAGCCACGAACCGAGCAACACCACCACAAACACCAGCGAACTAAGCGGAAACGCCAGGGACAGGCTGCTGCGCCGCAGGATCAGCATCCACACGAAGAACGCGCCGATGTAACTGGCAATCGCCGCCAGAATCCCAGGGTTGCGCGCCACTTCGGACAACCACAGCCAGTTGAAATTCATCTGCCCCAGTTGGTCACCGGCGACTTTGGTAAACAGCTGCCCGGCGCTCTCGGTGCAGATCAGCAAGGCCCACAACACCACGGTGCCAAGACGTTCGTGCAACCAGCCCCGGTCGATATTTTGCGTACTCATGCCTGACCCCCTCCAATCGCTACTAACATCACGCCGAAGGTAATCACCAGCGTGGCCATCCAACGCCTGCGGCTGACGGTTTCCCCCAGCACGACCTTACCCGCCAGCACCACCCCGCAATAAGCCAGCGCCGCCGACGGAAACAACAGGCTCAGCGGCGCGCGGGACAAGGCTTCAAGCCAGACGAAAAACTCAATGGCATAGGCCCCGAGCCCCGCCCACAACAACGGTGCGTTGAACACCTGGCCCCAGAAGGCGTTCAGGCGAAAGCCGCCCTCCAACTCCGGCAAACGGTCCAGGCCCATCTTGAAAAACAGCTGGCCGACCACATCGAGCACGATGGAAAAGGCCACCAGCAACACCACGGTCAAAGTCACGGAAACAGCTCCTCAAACAGGTTGATCAGGGCTTCGTTGGTCGCCGCATTGCGCTGCAAGTCCTCGGCGCTCCAGCGCTCGGCCGGCGGCTGGTCGGACTTGGCCTCCCAACGCTTGAAGGCGTTACTGAACACGGGCTTGGCGAACTCGCCGCACACGTCGATACCAATGATCCGCTTGCGCGCCGCCAGGGCCCGCAGAGCCTGGAGCAGATGGCTCAGGCGCATGCCACCCTGGTCCCAGTTGGTGGCCGCGTCTTCGCTGGCCAGCACGTCTTTGTCGAGGGTGATCCAGATGGCTTCGGTGGGCAGGCTGGCAATCATTTGCTCAAGGAATGCGGCCCAGTCCAGCTCCGCCAGATTGCGCCAGTGCAGGTAGTTTTCCTGCTGCTGGTGGCCGGCGCCATCGCCGACCCGACCCCAGACTTTCGAAGGCGGGTGCTGCCATGGGAACAGCTGCAATTGCCCGCGCTTGAGGGCGCCGAGGTTGCCGCCGCGCAGCTGTGGGTTATGCAGGTCATCGCTGCACGGGCCAAGGGTGACGATGCGCTTGACCGCCGGCATCTTCAGCGCGCGGTTGACCCACGAACCGCAGTGGCGCTTGGGCGCAAAGCGGACCCAGTCGGGGTGGTTGTCGAAGTGGATCAGGCTGATGGGTTCTTTCAGGTCGGCGAGAAATGCCGGCGTCAGGTGGTGATAATCGCCGGAGCCGACAAACAGGATTTCCGGCCGCGCATCCGTGGGCCGGGGCCGTGCCGCCAGGCGTTCGGTGAAGCGCTTCCAGGTTTTTTCGGTGGACCACAGGCGCAGTTTCGGGCCCAGGTCCAACAAGTCCAGACGGGTGGCATGACCACTGGCCAAACGCCGGGCAATCGGCGCCTGACCCGTAAGGCTGTGGTCGAGGTCAAGAATATTCAAGGTAGTGTTTCACCCCTAATGGCAGCACCCAGCCGGATCGCGGATGGGCTTTAGGGGGTCAATGCAAGGGACGGGCCAGGGACTCTCTTGAGGACAATGAGCCCCCCATGTGGGAGGGGGTTTGCTCCCGATAGCAGTGTGTCAGCCAAAACATGCATGACTGATCCACCGCTATCGGGGGCAAGCCCCCTCCCACACGGGAACAGCGTCAGGATTGGGATTCGCGGATGATCTGGCGAATCGCCCCGACAAACGCTTCGACCGGCTGGCCACCGCTGACGGCGTACTGGCCGTTGAACACGATGGTCGGCACCGAACTCACGCCACGGGACACCCACAGCTGTTCCTGCTCGCGCACATCGGCGGCGTATTCATCGGCGGCGAGAATCGCGGCGGCGCGCTGCGGGTCCAGGCCGACGCTCTCGGCGATGCGCACCAGGGTCGCGTGATCGGACGGGTCCTGGCCATCGCTGAAGTAGGCCTTGAACAGCGCTTCCTTGAGGTTGTACTGCAAGCCTTCCAACCCGGCCCAATGCAGCAGGCGATGGGCATCGAAGGTGTTGTAGATACGGCTCTGGCCGTCGGTGCGGAACGCAAAGCCCAACTCGGCGCCCATGTCGCGGATACGCGCACGGTTGGCCTGGGACTCTTCGGCCGTGGAGCCGTATTTCTCGGTGATGTGCTCGACGATGTTCTGGCCTTCGGCGGGCATGTTCGGGTTCAGTTCGAACGGCTGGAAATGGATCTCGGCCTGCACCTCGCTGCCGAGCTGGTCGAGGGCTTCGGTCAGGCCGCGCAGGCCGATGACGCACCAGGGGCAGGACACGTCGCTGACGAAATCGATTTTCAGGGCAGTACTCATGGTAGGCAACCTCGCTGGCATTAATGCGCCGCAAAGGTTGCACGATACACCAATGTCACAACACCTTCGCCGAGACCTGGGGCTCAATCTGCGCCCAATGGGCGGCGTCTTCGCGATGGGCTTGCAAGTACGGCAACACCGCCGCCAGCAATGGCGCCTTGAACGCTTCCTGGAAACGATGGGCCAGGCCGGGAATCAGCTTCAACTGGCTGCCCTGGATATGCGCGGCCAGGTGTACGCCATGCATCACCGGCAACAACGGGTCAGCCGTGCCATGCACCACCAGGGTCGGCACACGCAATTGGTTGAGCAACGGCACACGGCTCGGTTCGGCGAGGATCGCCATGATCTGGCGCTTCACGCCGTCGGGGTTGAATGCGCGGTCGTAGGACAGCGCCGCCTGGTGTAGCAACACCTGACGATCATCCTTGACGTTCGGGCTGCCCAGCGCGGCCAGCAAATCGGCCTGTTGCTCCAGGGCCACTTCACGATTGGGGGCGCTGCGCCGCGACAATAATTGCACCAGCGCCGCATTCGGCGCCGGCAGGCCTTCGGCGCCGGAGCTGGTCATGATCAGCGTCAGGCTTTCCACCCGCTGCGGCGCCATCGCGGCCAGGTGCTGGGCAATCATGCCGCCCATGCTCGCCCCGAGGACGTGGAATTGCTGGACCTGCAACGCATCCATCAAGCCCAGGGCGTCATCGGCCATGTCGGTCAGCGTGTACGGCGCCGCCACCGGCAGGCCGAGTTTGTAGCGCAGCACTTCAAAGGTCAGGTTGGCGCTGGCCGGGGCCTGGCGCCAGGTGGACAGACCAACGTCGCGGTTGTCGTAGCGGATCACCCGGAAACCTTGCTGGCACAGCGCAACAACCACCTCATCCGGCCAGTGGATCAGTTGCCCGCCCAGGCCCATCACCAGCAGCAAGGCGGGATCGGACGCACGGCCGATACTCTGGTAAGCGATGCTCACCTGAGCCAGGTCGACCGTTTGGGTCGGGACATTGACATCACATCGAGAAGCCGCAAAAGACGGCAGGCCGAACAGTAGAGCGGCCAATAACAGCAACACGCGCATGAAAAACACCGAAACGCAGAACCCCAGTAGAGCGCGAGTCTGATGAAGTTTGTTCAAGCGCGCTGCCACAGTTGCGTGACAGTTTGATGAATGCCGCTCAACGGTCGGCCACTAACTATCTATCCCTGCGCGCCTGGTTCCTCACCTTTAAATAGGGCTCCGACCGGTAAAGCACCGCTCTGCCCCTATTTTTTCGAGTGCCGTCCCATGACCGCTACACCCAACCCGCTCTCCCCCCTTGCTGTGCGCGATTTCCTGCCGCTTTCCCACGCGCAGGTTCGTCCCGTGAATGAAAGTCTGTTGCTGGAAGCCACGGCCCGCTGGAACGCCAGCCGTGAACACCTGTTCCGGCTCACCACCGATGCCCCCAGTGTTCACGCCTCACTCAAAGCGTTCATCCACGAGCAACTGGGCCTGGACGGCGACAGCGTGCAGTTGCATTTTGCGGCTACCGCCGACCAGCCGGCGCGTTACGTCACGCTCACCCAGGCCTGCGCCTTTGTTCATCAAATCACCGTCCCCGCCTCGCTCTACCAGCACTGCCGGGTGGTCGGCCTGCCGGAGGGGAAAACCCAATACGCGGCGCAACCGCTCGAGTTGGTTAAACCCTTTACCCAGCTCAATGTGCAGCAGGCCCTGCGAACGGCCTGGGTCCGCTACTGGTGGTTCACGCGCGCACCCGGCACGCCGGTCTCGCGCCGCGATCACGCAGTCGCGCAGTACAGCAGCCATCTGCAGGCCGCCGCTCAGTTGGCCTGCGCGTCGGGGGCCATCACGGCTGATCAATTGAAGCCGTTGCTGACGGTCCTCGACCCTCCGAGCGGCGCGTTGCAGCTCGACGGTCAAAAGATCTATACCGAGCAACTGCTGCTCAAACGCACAGGGCTGGCCGATGCAGAGATACCCGGTGCGCTGGTCATCACCCTGGATGCAGAGATCGTCCTCCAGCTGTTATACCTGCCCGCTGAAGTACCCGCGCTGAGCCTGTTCAACAGTCGCGTCAGCATGGAGCAGTGGTTGCTCGATCACCCCACGCTGTTCCCCGGCGTGGCCGCAATCACACGCGACAACCTGATCGACTACCGCGAAGTCGACGAGCCCTTGCAAGCCGGCGTGACGCACCTGCTGGAACATCGCCTCAAAGAAAAGCAGGCCAGATTGAAATACACCCACGGCAGAGACCTCACCGAGCATGGACACAAAGCGCTGGAAGCGGCCGATCAGGTCGACCGGCAACAGCGCAACCAGGGGTTTTTCGCCTTGCCGCCGGCCTCCATACTCACTGCCGCCGAGGACGACGCGCCCTTCGACAACACGCCCACGGTCTTCGCCGGACTGACCGCCGACCTGCCATTGGCCCAGCGCCGCCACGCACTGTTGCGGCAACAGCAGTCGCTCTTCGGGGCCGT
>NZ_JAKNRV010000094.1:0-16182 GCF_023072625.1 Pseudomonas emilianonis | reverse complement strand
CCAGATACTCATACATCGCACTCGGACCGGCCGACTCTAGAAGCGCTTCGGCTCTATCCAGCTCCACTTTACTTAGCGCTTGAGGCATCACAACTCCTTAGTACTTATCATTTTACTTTTGAGAGGACAAAGTCGGTCGTGGCGCTTACAATCGCCGGCCACTCTTTGAGTTTGCTCGGAGCAATATCAATCTTCGCCAGCGCACCTATTTTTTCAATTACAAAATAGCCCGTACATATGGAAAATTCCTTTTTAACTTTCTGTCGGCGACAGGAGAATACCACTGGCACTTTTCCCGCACTGCGCTGCCAATAATAACGATCTATGATTTCCGGATAAAACCGGTACTCTCTATCTTTAAAATATAAACCCAGCGACTCCTCATAACCACTAACTTTTTCCACATCGACTGGATTAGTCTCCCAAACATTTCGCATCATATAATCAAGATCATCATGCGTGGCAGTAGTAGGCTCAAGAGTCAGCACCAAGCCTTGAAACTCACCGTATGGAATCCGCGTATATTCATCAGTACTAACAGATGAAAAATCTGGCCATGTGAGGGGCATTGATAACGAAGTAAAATTAGCATCACAGCCTTTTTTGTTCTCAGTAAATC
This sequence comes from Pseudomonas emilianonis, assembly GCF_023072625.1. Classification (NCBI taxonomy): domain Bacteria; kingdom Pseudomonadati; phylum Pseudomonadota; class Gammaproteobacteria; order Pseudomonadales; family Pseudomonadaceae; genus Pseudomonas; species Pseudomonas emilianonis. The sequence goes on along the minus strand of NZ_JAKNRV010000094.1, from coordinate 15,563 downwards.
CCTTCTCCCAAGTACTTTTCCCTTCGTATTCTGGCCAGAACAAGACCGCACTTCTGGGAACTTCTATCACGTTTCCCGATATTTTCCCGCATACCCAACCCGGACGATTACCTGATGAAGAGTCTGCCCCCATCTGAACGCTATCTCGAACTTCAAATTGCGCAGTAAAAACTGCAACTGCCAACATAGCGATCAAACACAGCAACATAACTGCCGCCACGCCCCTTAAGGCCTGCCAGAAAACAAAGAAAAACCTGTTCAGATTTCGGCGCAAAAAAAAACGATTTACGCGCATAAAATTTCTTCCAATCCGACCATCCAAATCATGATCAATTACCCCATCGAACGTGAGGGCCTGAACCTATGACGGTTTGAACCGCGCCAGACCGAACCCCATCCATGAAAATAGTCCGCCTAGCGCTCTCTCAAACTCTCCTGAACATGCTGGCGCAAAGGGCTCAGGAAGTAATCCAGCACCCGACGCTGATCCGTCTTGACCTCCGCCGTCACCGACATACCCGGAGACAGCGCAACGCGCTCTCCCTTGATATTCAAATAATCTTCTTTCAGTCGAATCCGACTGCTGTAGACGGGCCCACGTTTTTCATCGTCTATCGCATCGTTGGACACCCCGATCACCTCCCCTTCAACGGTGCCATAACGGGTGAAGGTGAAGGTTTCCACCTTAACCGTCACCGCCTGGCCGGCGCGGACAAAACCCACATCCTTGTTTTCCAGCAGGGCTTCCACTTCAACGGGCTGGTCGGTAGGCACGATGACCATCAATGCCTGCGCTGGCGTTACCACACCACCCACGGTATGCACCGCCAGTTGCTGGACAGTGCCAGCTACCGACGCCTTGAGCTGGGTAAGGGTTTCTTGATAGCGGGCCTTGGTCAGTAGCTGAACCAGGCTCGCTTCCTTCTGGACAGCCTCTTGTTGCAGATCCAGCATGGCGCGTCGAGTCTGCGCCACCACGCCTTCGCGTCTACGTTGTGCTTCGCCCCGGGCTGCCGTGGATTGCAATACGCTGGCCTGTTGCACACTCAGTTGGCGCAACACATCCAAGCGTGCTTGTTCCTTTTGCAGGTACTCATGGCGGGCAACATATTGCTGGGCTAGCAAGCGTTGATAGTCCTCAGCCAACTGGGTCGCGATCGGCAACGCCTGACGCAAGCTCGCCACCTGCACCTGCGCAGCCTGGATGTCCGCAGTGCGCTGCAGAATCTCAGCGTCTGCCAGCGCCAACTGGCTTCGATACTCCTGATATTGCCCTTGCAACCAGCGCTGAGCTCTCAGCGTCTGCTCGGGGCTGACCTCCACCAGGCTGTCACGCGCCAGCATCGGCTCTTGCTGGTGCTCGATAGCCTTCAGCATCGCCGTACTACGGGCGCGATCAATACGCGCTGCCAATAAGTCACCCTGCGTGCGTCGTACCTCAGTATCAGCCGAAGTCGCATCCAGTTCGATCAGCACCTCACCCACTTGCACACGCTGCCCGTCACTGACGTGGATCGCCTTGACCACCGCAGTTTCGCTGGATTGGATCAGCTTGGTTTTACCACTGGGGACTATTTTCCCGGGGGCGACGGCCACCACTTCGATGGTTCCAAAGTAAGCCCAGGCAAGCGCCAGGACAAAAAACAGCACGATCCCCCAGACGAAGACTCGCGGGGCCGGATGCGCCGGGCTGTCCTGCAAGGTCAAAGCGGCCGGCATAAACGCCAGCTCATGGGGTAATCGCTTGGGCGTTTCCATCCTCTTGCGCTGGCCCCAGGACTCTCTCCAGACTTGCCGATAACGCTGTAGCAGTGCCAATGCCATGCTGACTATCTCCCTGCCCTGTTTTTATCCTTGTTGCATGCGGTGCAGGCGTGAGTAATGTCCTGCCTGATGTGCTAACAATTCAGCATGGGATCCCTGCTCGACAATTTGTCCGCGGTCCACCACCAGAATGCGGTGGGCGTCACGCACTGCGGACAGCCGATGCGCAATGATGATGACGGTGCGACCAGCGCAAATGCTTTGCATGTTCTGCTGAATGACGCGCTCCGACTCATAGTCCAACGCGCTGGTGGCTTCGTCGAAAATCAGGATGCGCGGGTTGCCGATCAACGCGCGAGCGATGGCGATTCGTTGACGCTGGCCGCCAGACAAGGAGGCCCCGTGCTCCCCGACCACGGTGTCGTAGCCTTCAGGCAGTTCCAGGATGAACTCGTGGGCGCCGGCCATCTGTGCGGCCTGCATGACCGACTCCAACGCGATACCGGGGTCTGTGAGTGCGATGTTTTCGCGAATGCTGCGGTTGAACAGCATGTTGTCTTGGAGCACCACACCAATCTGCCTGCGCAACGACGACACATCGGCCAACGCCAGATCCATGCCGTCGACCAGTACTCGCCCACGTTCCGGAACATACAAGCGCTGGAGTAAACGCGTCAGCGTGCTCTTTCCAGAGCCCGAACGCCCCACCACGCCAATGACTTGCCCTGCCTCGATCTGCACGCTGATACCGCGCAAGACTTCAGAGCCATCCACCCGATACCGGAAATGCACTTGGTCAAATTCAATATGACCTTTCAACGGTGGTAGCGCACTGCGCGCCGCCTGAGCCATTTCCGTGCGCGAGTTCAGAATATCCCCCAGGCGCTGCACAGAAACGCCGGTCTGCTGAAAACTGGTCCAGAGCTGCGCCAGACGCATAATCGGTTGGGAGACCCTGCCGGCCATCATGTTGAACGCTATCAGTGCGCCCACCGTCAATTGACCGTCAATCACCAGGCGTGCGCCCATCCAAAGCGTCGCTACCGTGACCAGTTTTCCAATAAAGGACACACTCTCGTTGGCAATCGCCGACAGGTTTTGGGTCTTGAAACCTGCGGCAACGTAGCCAGCAATCTGATCCTCCCATTTGCGGACGACCTGAGGTTCAACCGCCATGGACTTCACCGTATCGATGCCATTCACGGTCTCGACCAGAAATGCCTGGTTTTCCGCACCGCGTGCAAAGCTATCCTGCAAACGCGCACGCAGGACGGGTGTAACTATCAGCGATACCAAGAAATACAAGGGCAGCGACAACAGGACAATCAAGGTCAGCCACGCGCTGTAGTAGAACATCACAGCAATAAAAACCACTGAGAACAGCACATCGAGCACCACCGTAATGGCGTTGCCGGTGAGGAAGCTGCGGATGTTTTCGAGCTCACGCACCCTGGCCACGGAGTCCCCAACCCGCCGAGCTTGAAAGTACGCCAAGGGCAGATTGACCAAATGACGGAACAGCCGCGAACCCAGCTCGACATCAATGCGGCTGGCGGTGTGGGCAAACAGGTAAGTGCGCAGGCCACTCAAGGCCGACTCGAAAATCATAATGCCCAGTAATCCGGTGGCAACCACGTCCAGAGTCGTCAGTCCGTTATGGACCAATACCTTGTCCATCACCACCTGGAAAAACAGTGGCGTCAGTAGCGCAAACACTTGAAGTACGAACGACACCAACAGCACTTCACCGAGCAACTTGCGGTACTTGATGATGGCTGGAATAAACCAGGTGAAATCAAACCGAGAAGGTTGATTGGACGACCCCGTTTCGGATCGCAGGAGAATCAACTCGCCGGTCCATCGTAACTGCAACGTTTCATAGTCGATGACTTCGGCACGCGCCTGACGGGGATCGTGAATCAGCGCCTTTCCCTGGTCGACCCTGGCAATGATAAAGAAGGTGCCGTCAAGGTCTGTCGCAATCGCCGGAAGTGGGGTTTGGTTGAGGCGCCCCGTCGTCGTGCGGATAGCCTTGGCCTTGAGGCCCGACTTCATCGCCGCCAATAGCAATTCCTGTTTTGCACAAGAGCGGCCTTCGGGGCCAAATTCGTGAGCCAACTGCTCGGCACTCACCGCAATGTCATGCAGGCGCGCCAGCACCACCAAACAGGCCAGCCCCGTGTCTAAAGGTAATTCCGTATGTGAGCCTTGTTCGCTCATAGCGCATCCATGCCAGTTCAAAAGTGTTCAATCAAAAAGTGCAGCACACATCTACGCCAGATTCATGGTGGTTGTGTGACAGTGGGGTCTTGTGGAAGCTTGAAGTGCGCACCTTGATTAACGCTGATTTCGTGCATCAACCGGCAGAAAGTCTCTATCGGCGTCGTAGTTTTTAGTCAGGTACATAGCCAGGCTGGAGAGATCGGCTGGACTCAGCGTCCCAGCGGCCTGTTTGAGTTTCAACGTGTTGATGATGTAGTCGTAGCGTGCGTTGTTGTAATCCCTGACCGCGTTGTAGAGTTGACGCTGGGCATTGAGCACGTCGGCCGTATTGCGTGAGCCCAGTTCACGCCCAACCTGGTTGGCTTTAACAGACGCCTGGCTGGACAAGATAGTCTGGCGTCTCGCGATCACTTGCTCGGTATCGGAGTTGACGGCGCGGTGCAAATTACGCACGTTCAGCACGACTTCACGCCGTTGGTCTTCGCGCTCATCCTCGCTCTGTGCCAGACGCTCGGTGGCTTCACGCACCTGGGAACGCGTAGAACCACCCGAGTACAGCGGAATATTCAACTCAAGCCCCACACTGCGTTGCGCGACGTCGCCGTAATAGCCGGAACGCCCAAAGTCCGTGGGATTGCTGTAGCCGAAATTGTCGTTATCGCCTTTGCGATAGGAGACCACCGCATCCAGCGTCGGCGCAAAACCCGCCTTGCGTTGGCTACGCGTATGCTCGGCGGCGGCGACGGCATAATTGCTCGCCAACAATGCAAGATTTTGTTGCACAGCCCAGCCGACCCACACATTTGGGTCATTGGGCTGAGGCGTTTCTATGGGAAGTTGATGCGCAATCGCCTCAATGGACGAATAGCGCTGTTTCGTCAGTCGAGAAAGCCCCTCGAAGGCATCCTCCACTTTTCGCTCAGCCAGCTTGCGATTAGCGGTGGCCGTGTCGAAGGCAGCCTGCGCATCCAGTAAATCGGTAATGCTTGAAGCGCCATTGTCCAAACGAGCCTGCGCTTGCTGCTGCTGACGCAGCAACGCTGCCTCTTCAGCCTTGGATGCAGCCAATAAATCCTGTGCGCGCAGCGTTTCAAAGTAAGCCTGCGCAGCGCTTAACATCAATTCCTGCTCTTTTGCCGACAGCTCCAGTTCTGCCTGAGCGGTACTCGCCTGCGATGCTTCAAGCGCAAACCAGCGATCAAGCCGGAACACCGGTTGATTTAAATTGGCTTGGAATACTTTTTGATTACGGGTACGCGTCAACGAAGGTTGGTCGCGTTCCAGTCGCACCGCTTCCACCGACCCGCCAGCGCTGAGGGTGGGAAGTAACCCCGCTCGCGCTTGAGGGATAGCCTCACGTTGCGCACCGAACGCGTGTCGGGCGGCGGAAAGCTTTGCATCGTTAATGGCTGCTTGCTGGTAAACACTCATCAGGTCTGCGCGCCGAAGCTGATCTTCGGCCAGTACCGGATTGAAAACGCCCAATACACAGGCAATCACACAGCAAATCCTTGTGCAGTTACTCATGACAATCCATTTTCAAAACGATGCCTCTCGGCAATCGTGGGGCTACAGGTATCGCAAATCGGCAAGGATTGTAGAGCGTTAATTGTTACCGTTTGGAGTTTGCGCGCAACTGAATGAGGTGGGGCAAAATCAAGCGCGCTCATACTGCCGCTCTCCCCAGGGTCGCCCTCTTCGATATCAACGACACGTTCTGGCTCAGGCGTTCCTCACTCAGCGTTTCAAACTTCAAACGCCACTCGGGAAACAGCTCCATGGAGAGGTCTTTGATGACCTTGAACGCGGTTGGTGAGCGGCGGTGTGTGGGAAGCCGATACTCCAATCGGTGAGCGGGAATACCTTCGGTGGCGGCACGACGAAAACTCACCGCCGCCGGGATTGTCGTGCGGACCATCTGAACCTGGGGATGGTCTGAAAAGGTCTCGGCTAAAGATTGATAAATCAGACTTGCATCGTTCGTTGCGTCAAGCTTGTTGATCACCACATTCAGGGGGGGCGTCACAGCACCAAGTGCTGCCAATGGCTCAAGATCCCGGTAGAGCTGGAGCATTCCGCGGTGAAACTCTCGAGCAGTCAACATATCCGGCGTGATGGGGGAAATAGCCATTTGGGCGCCCAATAACGCCATCTCCAAGAGGATGGAGCGCGCGCCTTGGGTGTCGATCAAAATCAGATCAAAGTCGCCCTCAAAAGCCAGCATCAAATTTTTGAGACGAAGACGGCCGTCAGCTGCGTGCAAAAGCAGATTGCTCAACTGGTTGAACGGGTCATTCGAGTGAATCAGCGAGAGATTGGGAATGCAGGTCTGGGAGATGATCTGGTCTGCCCGGGTCTCATTATTCGCGATCAGTTGATAGGTGCCGCCTGGCGCTTCATGCGATAGCGCGTAGAACGACGACAACGATGGCTGGTTATCAAGATCAATAAGTAGGGTTCGAAGACCTGCATCGGCGCAGAACGCGCCTAGATTGGCGCCTACCGTGGTTTTACCCGGTCCGCCCTTGGTTGAAACGATTGCCGCGATTTTCATACTGCTTGCCTCTGAATCGAAAGATTAGAGGCAGCTTCATAAAAGTCACGCTATAAGATGATGCTCAGGAAAATCGCCCTGAACGAAAAAAGCCTGCATCTCTGCAGGCTTTTCTCAATGTCTGGCTCCACGACCTGGACTCGAACCAGGGACCCAATGATTAACAGTCATTTGCTCTACCAACTGAGCTATCGCGGAATTCGCCGTATGTTACTGATTAAAAAGGATAAGTCAAGCACTCCGTAGCGCCTGGTGGGCGCATTCGGACAATTGGCGTGCGCCTCTACCCCGCGACGGCCATTTCCTTGGCCAAGTCCAGCCAGGCCCGGGCTGCAGGTGGCAGGTGGGCGCTGGCGCGCCAGGCCAGGGCGATGTGCCAGTCGGTGTGGGATTCGTCCAAGGGGATCAGGGCGATACCGGCGTGCTGGTGCTTGAGCGCGAGCATGCGTGGCAGGAAGGCGACGCCCAGCCCTGCCGCCACAAGGTCGACGATGAAGTCGATCTGCCCGCTGCGGGCGGTCACCCTGGGCGTCACGCCTTTGCGTTCGCAGGCGGTGAGGATTAATGCGTTCAGGGCAAAACCGGCTTCGAACAGAATGAACGGTGAATCCGCGAGGTCGGTGAAGTCGATGCGCTTGCGCCGCGCGAGAGGATGGCTAATGGGCAGCACGGCCATCAGTGGCTCATTGCGCACGGGTTGGTAGTCGAAGCCTTCGTCCACCGGCAGCAGCAGGGCCGCCAGATCGACCTCCCCGGCTTCCAGGCATTCGCGCAGTTTTTTGCTGCCGTGCTCGGTGAGTTCGATATCGATGTCCGGGTAGCGATTGCGGTAGGTCGCGAACATAGAAGCGAACAGTACGCCGCATCCCACTGGCGGCAGGCCGATACGCAGCAGGCCGCGCTTGAGCTCGCGCAGGTCGTTGATCTCGGCGACCAGGTCGTTGCGCTCGGCGAGCAGCACCAGGGCACGGCGGTAGGCAATTTCGCCGGCGGCGGTAAGTTCGTTCTTGTGGCCGAGGCGATTAAGCAGCGGCGCGCCCAGCTCGTCCTCCAGGGTCTTGACCGCCTTGCTCACCGTCGACTGGGTCAGCGACACCACCTGCGCCGCCTGGGAAAACCCGCCCTGACGCACCACCTCGACGAAGACACGCAGTGTTCTCAGGTTCATCGATATTCCTTTTGCGACTGGACGCTAGCGATAAAAGTTGTTTTTATCATGCCAGATGTTTGCTTACCGTAATCACCCTTTGCCCTGCGGAGACACTGTTCATGATCATTTCGTCGGCATCCGATTACCGTGCGGCAGCCAAGCGCAAGCTGCCGCGCTTCCTGTTCGACTACATCGACGGTGGCGCCTACGCCGAACACACAATGCGCGCCAATAGTTCGGACCTGGCCGAGATCAGCCTGCGCCAGCGCATTCTGCGCAACGTGGATAGCCTGAGTTTGAAGACCACGTTGTTCGGTCAGGAACACGCCATGCCGATCATCCTCAGCCCAGTGGGCTTGACCGGCATGTACGCGCGGCGCGGCGAGGTGCAGGCGGCCAAGGCGGCGGCCAACAAGGGGATTCCCTTCTGCCTGTCGACAGTGTCGGTGTGCTCGATTGAGGAAGTGGCGTCGCAAAGCGCGCAGTCGATCTGGTTCCAGCTCTATGTGCTCAAGGACCGCGGCTTTATGCGCAATGCGCTGGAACGGGCGCAGGCCGCCGGGGTGACGACGCTGGTGTTCACCGTCGATATGCCGACGCCGGGCGCACGTTACCGGGATGCGCACTCGGGCATGTCCGGACCGTATGCCTCGGCGCGCCGGATGCTGCAGGCCGTCACCAAACCACAATGGGCATGGAATGTTGGCGTGATGGGCCGCCCGCACGACCTGGGCAATATCTCCAAGTACCTGGGCAAGCCCACCACCCTTGAAGATTACGTCGGCTGGCTGGCCAACAACTTCGACCCGTCGATCAGCTGGAAAGACCTGGAGTGGATACGTGAGTTCTGGAAAGGCCCGATGATCATCAAGGGCATCCTAGACCCGCAGGACGCCAAGGACGCGGTGAGCTTCGGAGCCGATGGCATCGTGGTCTCCAACCATGGTGGCCGCCAATTGGACGGCGTGCTCTCAACCGCCAAGGCACTGCCGCCGATTGCCCAAGCGGTAGGCGACGACCTGACAGTGCTGGTGGATTCCGGCATTCGCTCCGGGCTCGACGTGGTGCGCATGCTCGCCCTGGGCGCCAAGGCGTGTCTGTTGGGACGCTCGACCGCCTATGCGTTGGCCGCCGATGGCCAGCACGGGGTGGAAAACCTGCTGGATATCTTCGCCAAGGAAATGCGTGTGGCCATGACACTGACCGGTGTGACATCGATTGAGCAGATCGACCCGAGCACCTTGGTTCAGCACGGCGTGTAAAACTGCCATCAAGCTGCCATCAACCTGCCAAATAACTGACATTGCGCTGCAGCGGTTGTTTTTGCCCTCCTGAATACCCTTTGATTTATAAGGATTTTATTAAAAAGCAACAAAGTGGCATGAATCTCGCTCTAACCCTTTCAAGCAGGTTATGCGATGACAAGACGTGTGGCAGTGCCCAGGGGTTATAACCCCTGGCAAAGCGGTTTAAACTGTTTCCAATGTTTTACGGAACTGAAGGAACAGTAAGACGCTTGGCACTCGCCACTCTCATCGAGCCTGTAAGACAGCTAAGTGCTTAGAGGCCGACTGCTTATGAAAACCCCGCCCCAGACTCACGCAATCGACTTTGACAGTGCCAAATTGCAACGCCTGGGCTTTGGTCAGCCATCCTCTCTCCCGCACCGCCCCACCACGGTTGTTCAACTGCGCCAACAACTGGGCCTGCAATTGCAGACCAGCCTGGAACCGCAACGCATCCTCGGCCTGTTCTTTCGCGAGATCCAGCGCCTGGTGCCCCTGGACGCTATGCACTACGCCCATCAGCCCAGCGACCTACGCCTGGAATTCGGCCATCGCGGCCATCATTCGGTGAGCTACGCCTTGAGCCATGAAGGCGAACATTTGGGCGAGCTGGTATTCCGTCGCAACCAACGCTTTATGGAAGAAGAACTGGGTCAGCTAGAATCCCTGCTCGCCACCCTGCTCTACCCGATGCGCAACGCCCTGCTCTATCGCGCCGCCACCCGCAGCGCCCTGCGTGACCCGTTGACCGAAACCGGCAACCGCATCGCCATGGACCAGACCCTGCAGCGCGAAATCGACATGGCGCGGCGACACTCGAACCCGTTGTCCCTGCTGATGCTCGACATCGATCACTTCAAACGCGTCAACGACACTCACGGCCATGCGGTCGGCGACAAGGTACTGCGCGCCGTCGCCGCGTCAATCAAGGGCCAGCTACGCAATATGGACATGGTGTTCCGGTTTGGCGGGGAAGAGTTTCTGGTCCTGCTCTCCAACACCGGCCGGGAAGCGGCGGCGATCGTCGGCGAGCGCCTGCGCCAAGCGGCACAGACCCAGGAATATTGGGCGGATGACATACGCATCGATCTGACGGTGAGTCTGGGCTGCTCGACGTTGTTGGCTGGCGAGTCTGCCGAAAGCCTGTTGCGTCGGGCCGACAGCGCCCTGTATGTGGCCAAGCGCGAAGGTCGCAACCGCTTGGCAATGGCGGGGTAGACCCCCGCCACGCGTTTTACATCACGCTTCGCTGGCGACCCGCACCAGGCGCTCGCGAACAGTCGCGGTCGCAGGCTTTTCGTTCTCCAGGCGCATGCAACTTTCCAGGAACAAGTACATGTAGTCGTAACTCTTGCACACGGCCTGGCGCAGCTCTGCCTGCAGTTGTCGGCTGGGGTTCATGCCGGCCAACGTGCAAATGATTTCCAGTGCTTCCCAAGGGTGGGCATCGTCGTACTGGGCATGCATCTTCAGCCACTTCATTGCGCGCTTGCGGTCTTCCTCTGGGAAGGCTGCGGCATAAACGCCGGAGGAACACACCAACGCGGACCACTCCCCCGTCGCGCCCTCGATGGCGTAGTTGGTGGCGGCGATCGCGATGATCAACGAATCGGCAGAACTGGTGTGCCAGCACCAATGACTCAGTGCGTGCAGTTCCGGCGCTACGTTTTGTGCTTGCAGCTCTTCGAGGCTGACGCCGTGGGCGCCGGCCCAATGCAGCCAATAGTCGGCGTGGTTCAATTCCACCCGAATATTGCGCATCAGCCAACGCCGCGCCATGTCCTCACCAGGATGACGGGCAAACTTGGTCTTGGTGAGGTTCTGTGCCATGTACAAGGCAAACTGTTCAACCACGGGCCAGCCACCGATCAGGTATTGGCGCATGGTCTTGGCGCTCAGCGTGTTATCACGCATGCGCTGATACAGTTCGTGCTCGACAACTCGGCGCTTGCTTTCGCTACAGCCCTGGATCAATTGCTGCGCCCAGGCGGGGTAACTCGAGGCTTCCATAAGCGGGCCGGTTCTGTTGAAGGTGTCGATCACTGTAAGGCTCCTTTTTAAGTGTGATTGTACAGACCAGCAAATGTTTCAGCGGAATGTGCCGGGCGCCTTGAATAACAGAGGCTGCGGCCGCACAGGTCGACACTGCAAGCTATCAAAGGTAAACAATTGCGGGCGTTCAATCACGTAGCCCTGAGCGTAATCCACACCGATCTCAAGTAGAGCCTGTTCGATGTGCGGCGTTTCAACAAACTCGGCAATTGTGCGTTTACCCATGACGTGGCCGATGTGGTTGATCACTTCGACCATGGCGCGGTTAATCGGGTCGTCCAGCATATCCTTTACGAAACTTCCATCGATCTTCAAGAAGTCTACAGGTAAATGTTTCAGATAAGCGAATGAGGACATTCCGGCGCAGAAGTCATCGAGTGAGAAATGGCAACCTAACTCTTTGAGTTCATTAATAAAGCGAATTGCGCTGCCTAAATTTGCAATAGCGCAGGTTTCAGTTATTTCAAAACAAATCATTTCTGGCGGAACACTGTAAGCCGCAAACTTCTCGCGTAAAAAACCGAGAAAAGCGTCATCACCAATAGTTATGCCTGACAGATTAATCGCACACATAGCCATGGGCCGGCCCGGGCGCTCATGCATGCAGCGGGCAATGAGGTTGAACACGTTGTCCACCACCCAGCGATCCAGGGAGCTCATCAACCCGTAACGTTCGGCGGCCGGAATAAAACTGTCGGGCAGGATGATCCGGCCGGACTCGTCGTGCATCCGCAGCAGGATTTCAATGTGCCCACTGCCGGCGTCGGTGTGCCCCAGGGGCGAGATTTCCTGCGAGTACAGGCAAAAGCGGTTTTCTTCCAAAGCCATGTGCAAGCGTTGCACCCAGGCCATCTCGCCGAAGCGCAGGGACAGTTCGGAGTCGTCGGGATGGTAGACCTGCACGCGGTTGCGGCCCTTTTCCTTGGCCATATAGCAGGCCATGTCGGCGGCGCGCAGCGACGTTTCCAGGGTGGTCGGGATCTGTGAAATATGCACCAGGCCAATGCTAACGGTGGTCATGAATGGCCGGCCCTTCCACACGAAATGCAGGTTCTGCACGGTGTGGCGCAGGCTTTCGGCGATTTTTTCCGCCGCCGTCGCCGGGCAGTTCTCCAGCAGGATACCGAACTCATCACCGCCCAGGCGCGCCAGGGTGTCGCCGTCCCGCAGATCCGATTGCAGCAGTGCGCAGATATGCCGCAACAGCTCGTCGCCTGCCGCATGGCCGCAGGTGTCGTTGACCAGCTTGAACTGGTCCAGGTCGAGGAACATCAAGGCATGCCGCCCGTTGTGCTCACGCCCGACGTGTTGCAGCACCTGTTCCAAGCGGAACTCGAACTCACGACGGTTGGCCAGGCCGGTCAATGCGTCATGGGTCGCCTGCCACGAAAGATTGGCGATGTATTGCCGTTCCTGGGTCATGTCGTGCAGCACCAGCACCGCACCGCTGACTTTGCCGGCACTGCGGATCGGCGCGCCCACCAATGTCACCGAGACGGTACTGCCGTCCAGGCGCTGGATGGTTTTGGAGTGTTCGCTGCCGCCACTCAAGTGGCCCTTGGTGATGTGTTCGATCAGGGCGAAAGCATCGGGCTGGGCATCGTCATCGAGTAGGTTGAACAGTGCCGCCAAGGGCTGGCCCTGGGCACGGGCCGATGTCCAACGCGTCAGTGCCTCGGCGGCCGGGTTCATGTAGGTAATGGCGCCATCGACATCGGTGGTGATCACGCCATCGCCGATCGACTCCAGGGTGATCTGTGCCCGCTCCTTCTCCACTTGCAGGGCATCGGCGAAGGCGTGCCGCTGCGTCAACAACTTATAGGTACGCAGCAGCGCCAGGGCGATCAGGCACAGTGCCGTGGCCAGGTTGGTGATCAGCAACAGCCGCAGGATGAAACGCGAGCCTTCACCCAGGGCATCGCTGAACGCCTTTGCCGCCGGCGTCACGCCGTCGTTGATGGCAAATATTTGCGCCTTCCATTGCCGCACATCGTCATCACGGACCTGGCTGGTGGTGATCGCCCGGTGCATCGCCTGGGCCAGGTCGTCCAGCTGGACCAGATAGCCATCGCCCACGGCCCACCGTTCGATGGCTTTTTCCAAGTAACTGAAATGGCGAAAGTTGAGATACAGCCAGATCACACTGGAGACGTCATCCGGGTGGTTGCCGCCCTTGATGATCCCCTGGCGCGCCGCGTTGAGGTCGGGGGCCGGGCGGTCCAGTGCGATACGCAACTCATGCCCGCCCTGGGGCACGGCAATGGCTTGTTGGTATTTGAGGTAGGTGGCCTCGTCGCGATTATCGGCGTACAGCGTCAGATAGTAGATGGCGTCTTTCTGGCCCTTGGACCAAAGACTCTCGCCGGCCACATAGACGCGCACCGCTGAAAGCACATATAGACTGATGCAACCTAATAATACTTGGAACAATACGACGGCGATAAAGGGCCAGACAATGCCCAACAGCCTTGGCGTTCCGAGAGTCCGCTTCTGCTTCATGAAGTCCCTTGCACATGCACAGCCAAATACGCGCGCGGACATCCGCTCCTGATAGCACAGCGTAGGCTAAATCAACGCACTTGTTGCAAGTGTCCGTAAAGTTTGGCGTATAGGCCGCCATCCGCGATCAGTTGCTGATGGTCACCGTCCTCGGCGATATGCCCACCGTCGAACACCAGTACCCGATCAGCTTGTTTCACCGCCGAGAGTCGATGGGCAATGATCAGGGTAGTGCGCCCACTGAGAAACCGCGCCAGCGCCTGGTGCAGGTTGTACTCGGTGGCAGCGTCCAGGGCCGAGGTCGCCTCGTCCAGGATCACCACCTTGGGCTCGGCCAAGACCATGCGCGCAATCGCCAGGCGTTGGCGCTGGCCACCAGAAAAGCGCACGCCGGAGCGCCCCACCACACTGTCCAGGCCAAGGGGCAAGGCCTTGACGGTCGCCTCCAACTGGGCGATTTCCAGCGCCTGCCAACAGGCCTGGTCACTGCGATTGCGGCCCATGGTCAGGTTGGCACGCACGGTGTCGTTGAACAGCGCGGGGTGTTGCAGCACCACCGCGACGTGCTCGCGGATGGTCTCCAGGCCGATTTCCTGCTGGGTTGCACCGCCGAAACGAATACTCCCCGCCTGCGGTGTGTACAACCCCAGCAGCAGTTGCACCAGGGTACTTTTGCCACCGCCGCTGGCGCCGACAATCGCCACCTTCTCACCGGGCTCGATGCTGAGGTTCAACTGGTCGAGCACCCGGTCTTCGCCATAGCCGAACGTCAGGCCACGCACGTCAATACCGACCGTTTCGCGCCCGGTGAACGGGTCTGCGCCGCCGGCATATTGCGGCTCATCGGCACGGGCCAGCAGCTCGTTGATCCGCGTCAGCGCCCCGCCCGCCGCGTAGTAGGCGTATTGCAGGTTCAGCAACTGCTCCACCGGGCCGATCATGAACCACAGGTAGCTGAACACCGCGAGCATCTGGCCGATGGACAGGTCGGAAAACAGCACGGTGAGCATGGCGGCCGCGCGAAAAATGTCGATGCCGAACTGGAACAGCAAACCGCTGGCGCGGCTGGAGGCGTCGGTTTTCCATTGGGAGTGAATGGCATAGTCACGCACTTCACGGGCCCGCTGGCCGAGGCGGCCAAGGAAAAAGCCCTGGCGATTGCCCGCACGGACCTCCTGAATGGCGTCGAGGGTTTCGGTCAACGCCTGAGTGAAGCGCGAGGTGCTGTCGTTTTCGAGTTTCTTCAGGTGCTTGACGCGCTTGCCCAACTGCACCGTGGCATAGATCACCAGCGGGTTGAACAGCAGGATCAGCAACGCCAGTTGCCAGTGCATCCACACCAAAATCGCCGAGGTGCCGACCAGGGTCAACATGGCCACCAGGAAACGGCTGAGGGTTTCGCCGACGAATTTGTCCAGCGTATCCAGGTCGGTGACCAGGTGCGTGGTGACGGTGCCACTGCCGAGGCTTTCGTACTCGCCGAGGGAAATGCGCTTGAGCCGCTCGATCAGGCGCACCCGGATGCGGTAGACGATGTCCTTGGCCAGTCGCGCAAACAAACGCGCCTGCACCACGTTGAACACCAGCGCACCGCAGCGCAGGGTCAGGGTCACCAGCAGCATCAGGCCGATATAACCGGCAGCTTTCTGCCAGCCCAGGGGCAGCGCGTGGTTCATCACCTTGAGCGCGGCATCGCCATGGCCCAGCAGCACTTCGTCAACCAGCAGGGGCAACAGCAGGGGGATGGGCACGCTGCACAGGGTCGCCAGCACGGCGACACCATTGGCGACCCACAGGGATTTTTTGTGACGCAAGGCCAGGCGGCGTATTTCCGCCCAGGTCAGTCGATCAATGTGGTGGGTGGGCTCGGCGTCAGGCTGGTCAGGCACAGGCAGCTCGCTCCAGCCAGCGGGCGAGCAGCGGCGACAGCGCGGACAGCGGCTGGTAGCCGTTGGTCAGCAAGGCCAACTGGCCATTGCGCTCGGCCAGCAGCGTCGGAAAACCGGCGATCCCCAAATCCTGCACCCAGGTGAAA
>NZ_JAKNRV010000093.1:0-16195 GCF_023072625.1 Pseudomonas emilianonis | reverse complement strand
AACCCCGGCCCAGGTCGCCTGCGCGCGCGGCTTCGATCGCCGCGTTGAGCGCCAGCAGGTTGGTCTGGCCGGCGATTTGTTGAATTACCTGCACAATCGACTGGATACGCAAACTCGAACCGGCCAGGGTCCGCGCGCCGACCACGGCATCATCGGCCTGGCTGGACAAGCCCTCGACCGTCGCACCGGCTTTCGCAGACACGGTGTTCTGCTGGTCGATGGTGCCAACCAGTTCATCCATCGAGGCGTGCAACTCGCCGGAGTAATGCTTGATCTGCGAGGAGATTTCCTCGTGTTGACGTTCGGCCTGGGCCAACACTTGGCCCAGGTCCGCCAGGCCCTCGAACACCGGCAAAATATTGCTGTCCAGCCCGCGGGTATTCAGGGCGCCGCTGAAGTCATTGTTTTTGAACGCCGCAATCTGCTTGACCACTACATGGTTCAAGCCCGCCAGTTTATTCACCTGGCGACGGAGGAAGAAGGCTTTGAACTCGCCGTAGTGCGCAATGAAATTGTCCGCGTACTCGTCGCTGAAGCTGGCGCCCTTGGCCACCCGAAAGAAGAAAATCGCGGTCAGTGTCTGGTTCAGGTTCAAGCCCAGGATTTCCCCAAAGGTCGACAGCCCTGCCAGCGGCACATCGCCAAACGTCCCGGCCATGCTGCCCAATTCGGTGGCGTTGTTCAGCCTGCGCAAAATGCAGTCATTGAGAATGCCCGCCACCGGCTGCCCGCCCTTGCCGCGCAGAAACTGCTCGTAGTCCACGCGGGTGGCCTCGCGCAACGGTGTGCGCCGGACCATCACCAACTCCTCGCCGGGTGCCACGTCGCAATACAGCTGGACGATCTGGTGTTCATAGTCGATCCGTGCGATGGAGCGCACGAACAACTCACCGCCCACGCGGATGGCAAATGAGTAATCCGCCAACTTCGGCTCCAGCGCCTGGGGCGTGCAATTGAAGGCGTCACACAGTGCCTGCACCATGCTCTTGATATTGCCCGCACTGTCGATCACCTGGTCAATCGTGCGGTCCTCTTCGGAGGCGGTCAGCACGCTGAAGGTCAAATCAGCTGGTTTGAAGTTCTGGCTTTTAAATACGCCATAACGCACATTCGCGGCGGTCTTCAGGAACACGATTTGTGCGTGGTTCTGGTAACTGCGCTGGCCGTCATGGATCAGCGTTTTCTGGAAATCCAGCTTGCCCCCGGCCGACCCGCCGACAAACAGGCAGGTGAAACGCCCCGATTCATACAACGCCTCCATGAAAAACGACTCCGACGCCGACAACCCGTCGAACACCACATAGGCCAGCGTGTCGCGATGGTCGATCGGTGTGTGTACCTGCAACCGCTTGATATTGCTCGTCAGCTTGGCAATCCGCTCTTTCATTCCCATGCGCTTGCCGCCGCTGCGGATGTCTTCACACTCCAGCGGCACCATTACCACCTCGGCGGAAGCGATCAGGCTGTCGTCAAAAAACTGCAGCACAATCCGGTCCCAGCGCTCGCCGGTGGTGCAATACAGCGAATTCGCCGCGTTGCACAACTCGCCAGCGGAGGTACACAGGCTGATGCTGGTTTGCGGGAAGCGGCGCTTGAGCTTCGCGGCGACCTGGTCGATGTCCAGGTGAGGGGAGATGAAACCGGTGATCAGCACAGGCGCGATGCGCAGGTTAGCCAATGAAGACTCCAGCTCATTGGCAGTGCAGGTCAGGGTGGCGGTGCCTTGTCGATCGGCCCGAGCTTTTTTTAGGAAGTTGAGTGGGTTCATGGCAGCGGGCTCGATCCAGTGAGGGGACGCATATAATAGGCTTGCGGTTAATAAGGTTATCGGCCGATGTAGCGGAGACTGGAGGAGGAGAAGCGCGGAGGCGGAGAGTTGACGAGGTGCAGGGGGCCAATTTTTACCGGCATTTACATCCGAACGGGTGGGTATCTCTGCACAACCCTGCAAGCACAGAAACAGCATAAAAGTGGGGAAGGAAAGTTTGCGCATGTATAAAACCATGCGCTCGCTCAATCGATAAAAGCTCAGTCTTTACGGTTGCGCTGTCCACACGGCCAGTTCATAGCCGTCAGGATCAATGAAGTGGAACCTGCTTCCACCGGGGAACGAAAAGGTTTCGCGGGAGATCACCGCGCCCACAGCCTTGAGCCGCCGCTGCGCGTCCTCGAGATTGTCCGCATACAAGATGACTAAGGGACCGCCCGGCCGAACCGGCTCCCCCGTGGTGAAGCCACCGGTCAGCCGGCCATCGCTGAATTCGGTATAGGTCGGGCCGTAGTCGACGAACGTCCATCCGAACGCGTGGCCGTAGAAAGTTTTGCTGCGGGCAATGTCGCTGACATTGAATTCAATATTGTCGATCTGTCGATCTTGACCACGAACGCTCATGGCTGCCTCCTTGGCGAATGTCCAAAGCGGCGATTGTAGCGGATCGGCCTGGCACGCACCGAGGCTTGCTGTGTCGCGGGTACTCGTTCTGCAATAGGGGGTGATCCGCTGGTCGTCATTCGTCAATGGCAACTAACAGCCCCTTCACATCATCGTCACACGACCGCCGCTGCAACCGTTCTCGAGCGCCAGACAAAGGCCAACACCATCAGCAGCCCCAGCCCCGCCATTGCTGCTCCGGCCAGGGAAATCGCCGGATAACCCAGCCCTGCATTGATCACCGCTCCGCCCAGCGCCGCACCAATCGCGTTGCCTAAGTTGAAGGCACCGATGTTCACTGCCGAGGCCAGATTGGGCGCGTCCTTGGCCGCTTCCATGACGCGCATCTGCAGCGGCGGCACCAAGGCGAAACTGGCGATACCCCATATCAGGATGGCAACGGCGGCCGGCAGCGGCCAACGCATCAGTACGGTGAACGCCAGCAAGACGAGAATCAGCACGCTCAGCGAAACGATCAGGGTGCGGTCTATGGAATGGTCGGCGGCCTTGCCGCCCCACATGTTGCCCAGGGTCAACCCCACCCCGAACAGCACCAGCATGGCGGTGATGTAGGCGGTCGACGCGTGGGTCTCGCTGCTGAGGATCGGCGCGATGTAGGTGAAGACGGTAAACATTGCACCCGAGCCGACTACAGTGAGGGCCAGCGCCCCCAGCACCGGGCCACGGCCCAGTACCCGAATTTCGGCCAGCACACCGACGCTTTGCGGCGCCTGCAGGTTGGGCAGGGCGAACCACAACGCGGTCATGGTCACCACGCCGAGGCCGGTAATACCCCAGAATGCGGTGCGCCAACCGAACAGTTCGCCGAACCAGGCGGCCAGCGGCACACCGCCGATGGTCGCCAGGGTCAGGCCCATGAACATTGCCGCAACCGCTCCGGCACGTTTCTCCGGGGCGACCACGCTGGCGGCGACGATGGAGCCAACCCCAAAGAACGCACCGTGGTTCAGTGAAGTCACCACCCTGGCGACCATTAGGCTGTAGTAATCGGTAGCCAGGGCTGACATCAAATTACCCAGGGTGAAAATCGCCATGAGCCCGATCAGCAGATAGCGCCGTGGAATCCTGCCGGTGGTCAGGGTCATCAGCGGCGCGCCGAGCAGTACGCCCAGGGCGTAAGCACTGACCAACAGACCTGCGGTGGGAATGGAAACGCCGAGATCCGCCGCGATGCCCGGCAACATGCCCATGGGGGCGAACTCGGTAACGCCGATGCCAAAGGCACCAATGGCGAGTGCGACAAGTGGTGGATTGATACGCATGGAAGGCTCCTTATCTATGCCGCTAATGCTACGATCCAGCCTTTTCAGGCGGTAGATAGCATTTTTGGCAATCACCTTTGCGCAAGGGGCACAAATGGACGTCGGTGGCAGATCAGGTGAAATGGGCGTGTTCGTCAGCGTTGCGCAGGAAGGCAGCCTGTCGGCCGCCGCGCGTGCATTGGGGCTGACACCCTCGGCGGTCAGTCGGATCATCGCGCGTACCGAACAGCGTCTTGGCACCCGGCTGCTGTTGCGCACCACCCGAGCGATCACCTTCACCGCCGAGGGCGAGGCGTTCCTGCGCGGTGCCCGGCGTATCCTGGCCGACATGGCCGAGGTCGAAGAAGCCATCGCCGACCAGGGCGTACCAAGGGGGCGATTGCGGGTCAGCGCCGCGCTTGGTCATGGGCGGCTGGCCATTGTTCCCTTGGTGGCGGCATTCAGCGCCCGCTACCCGAACATCGTCGTCGACCTCACCCTCGGCGACGAAGTGGTCGACATTCTCGGTGGTCAGGCCGACGTGGCAGTACGCTTTGGCCATCTGCCCGACAGCCCGCTGACCGCGCGCAGGATCGGCGACACCGGCCAGGTCGTGGTGGCATCGCCCGAGTATCTGCAGCGCCACGGCATCCCCCTGGAACCGGAAGACCTGCTACGGCACAACTGCCTACGCTTCAACTTCCGGCGTGCCGAACCCAACTGGCCGTTCATCCGCGACGGAAAAGAGTTTTCCCTGAAGGTCAGCGGCAACATCGAATGCAGCAGTGGTGAAGCGCTGGCTCAACTCGCGCGAGTCGGTGCCGGCATTGCGCGCATCGGCGAGTTCAGCGTGAGCGAGGACCTGCAGCGCGGCGACCTGATACCGCTGCTGGAAGCCTGGAATCCCGGCGACGAGGAGCCGATTCACGCGGTGTTCGTAGGTGGCTCGGCAATGCCGGCGCGGGTGCGATTGTTCGTGGACTTCTTGCTGGAACATCACCGGATGTAAGCGGTGACGTCACCTGATCCTTCCGGTACCTCGTGATGCTGTTCGCTTTAAGCAAGTAGTGGCCAACACATTGTTGGGCGCGTGAGTGCTACAGCCCTGACGCAACTGTAGGCCACGGAGCAAGGCGCTAAGCCTTGCCATACGCCATGTACTCGTTCTGCAACACGATGTGATCTGCCACGTACTTCGCATCATGCCAAACCCCATAGATAAACGACGACGCCCGGTTCACCAGATTCGGCAGGCCCAGGAAGTAGATCCCGCTCTGCGCCGAAATCCCGCGTTTGTGGAACGGTTCGCCGTTCTCGTCGAACGCATCGACCTTCAACCAGTTGAAGTCGAACTTGAAACCGGTGGCCCACAGAATCGTGGTCACGCCGGCTTCGGCCAGGTCCAGGCTGAGGATCGGGTCAAGCAGGCATTGCGGGTCGGGCAGCAGTTCCCAGGCTTGCGGTTCTTCGGGGAACGGCAAGCCGTTTGCCTCGATATAGGCATCGGCGTCGCGCAGTACCTCGAAGTACGCTCGATCCCCCTCTGCCACGTTGGCGGCCAGGCCAGGGGCGAAGGTCATGACGCCTGCGTTCCAGTGTTCAGTGGCGCCCACCAGGGTGATCCCTTGGTGGGCGAGGCGGCGGAAGTCGACGGTCTTGCCGCCTTCGTAGCCGCTGACGGCAAAGGCTACGTGTTTTTTCTTCGGCTGGATTTTGACTTCGTCCCACAGGCCCAGGGCGCCGAGCCACCAGCAATAGTCGCGGCCGCGGTAGGCGCGGGGAGGGCGGTAGTGTTCGCCGACCGAGAGGTACACGGTTTTGCCGGCCTTTTGCAGTTCTTCGGCGATCTGCGAGCCGGAGGCCCCGGCGCCGACCACCAGCACGGCGCCTTCGGGCAGTTGGCCGGGGTTCTTGTAGGCGCAGGAATGCAACTGATGCAGCGGCGCGGTGGCGGGGACGATGTCCGGGATCGAGGGGCGTTGGAACGGGCCGGTGGCGGCCACCACGTTAGCGGCCTCGATCACGCCCGCCGAGGTGGTCACCTTGAAGCCGGGGCGACCGACATGGCGCTCCACTTGCTGCACTTCGACGCCGGTGCGCACCGGGGCGTTGAGCATCTCGACATAGGCTTGGAAGTAGTCGGCCATGCGCTCTTTGGGCGGGAAGGCTTCGGGGGAAATGCCCTCGAATTTCAGGCTGGGGAAACGGTCGTGCCAGGCCGGGCCGTTGGCGACGAGCGAATCCCAGCGCTCCGAACGCCAGCGCTCGGCGATGCGGCTGCGTTCCAGCACGATATGCGGCACGCCCATCAGCGACAGGTGCTCGCTCATGGCGACGCCGGCCTGGCCTGCGCCGACTACCAAGGTGTTGATTGTTTCGACGGACATAGGCGTTTCCTGAAAAGTTAGAGGTTTATCTGCAACACCGCAGAGCCGCATTTGATCGTTGATCGGCCTGCTCACTGCTGCGGTTCTTTGAGCAGCTCGGCCACCGCCGTGAGTGCGAGTCGGTAACCCAGCGCGCCCAACCCGGCGACCACACCGGTGGCGGCTTTGGACACGTAGGAGTGATGCCGGAAGCTCTCGCGCTTCCAGATATTGCTCATGTGCGCTTCGATGATCGGGCCGTCGAACGCCAGCAGCGCATCGAGGATCGGCACCGAGCTGTAGCTCAGCCCGGCCGCGTTGATCACGATGGCGTCGGCGTTCAGGCGGGCCTCTTGAATCCAGTCCACCAGCACGCCTTCATGGTTGCTCTGGCGAAAGTCCAGGGTCAGGCCCAACTCTGCGGCGTGGCCCTGGCAACACGCTTCGATGCTGGCGAAGCTGGCGCTGCCGTAGGTGCCGTTCTTGTCCAGCCCGTAGAGGTTGGCGTTGGGGCCATTGAGGAAGTACACGGTGCGGGGCATGGGGTTCTCCGGCTTATTTCGCGACGTGCAGCGCGACGTTGGCGTCGGCCGCTTTCATACGGTCCAATCGTCCGGCACCACCGCGATCACATCGATCTCCATCAACCACTCGGGCTGGCCCAGGCCGGAAATCACCAACCCGGTGGAAATCGGGAACACGCCCTTGAGCCATTTGCCGACCTCCTGATACACCGGCTCGCGGTAGCGCGGGTCGATCAAATAGGTGGTGGTCTTGACGATATGGGACAGGTCGGAACCCGCCTCCTCAAGCAGTTGCTTGACGTTTTTCATCGCTTGTTCGGCCTGGGCGCGCGGGTCGCCGAGGCCGACCAGATTGCCGTCGAAATCAGTGCCGATCTGGCCGCGCACGTAGATGGTGTTGCCGGCGCGCACGGCCTGGCACAGGTCGTTGTCCAGCGCCTGGTTGGTGTAGGTCTGCTTTGTGTTGAACATGCGGATGCGGGTGTGGGTGGGCATGGCTGGCGACTCGTCGGAAGCGGGATGCAATCAGCTTCACATCGCCTGTTGCCGGGCGAAACCAGCATTTGTGCGGGGTAGTGCTTAGGAAAAACCGAAGCCCGTGCTGGTCATCGCCCTGCGCAGGCGCCGCGCCTATCCCGGCATGAACCCTGCAACACGCTGGGCATACAGTCATTACCGAGGTACAGGCCTGATGCTCAGTCGTATTACTCAGCGCCAACTGGAATATTTTGTCGCGTCGGGCGAGGCCGGCAGCATCAGTGCCGCCGCTGAACGCATCCATGTCTCCTCGCCGTCGATCTCGGCGGCGATCACTCATATGGAGGCCGAGCTGGGCATCCAGCTGTTTATCCGGCATCACGCCCAGGGCATTTCCCTGACGGCAGTGGGGCGTCTGGTGATGCAAGAAGCCAAGCAGATCATGGAACAGATGAGCAACCTCTACACCATCGCCTCGGAGTCATTGAACACCGTGCGCGGGCCGCTGCGGGTGGGCTGCCTGGAGTCGCTGGCGCCGATGATCACCCCCGAGCTGGTGTTTGGCTTCGGTCGCGCGTTTCCCGGCGTGCGCCTGACCCAGGCCGAGGGCAACCACGAGGAACTGCTGGAAAAACTGCGCAGCGGCGAGCTGGACATCGCCCTGACCTACGACCTGGTGACCAGCCCCGACATCGACTTCCAACCCCTGGCGCACCTGCCGCCGTATGTGATGGTCGGCGAGTATCACCCGCTGGCGAGCCTGTCGGCGGTCAGCATGCAGGACCTGGAGGCGTACCCGGTGGTGCTGCTCGACACGCCGTGGAGCCGCGACTATTTCCTCAGCCTGTTTATGCAGGCGGGCACCACGCCGAACATCATCATGCGCTCCACCAACCTCGAAACGGTGCGCGCCATGGTCGGCAACGGGATCGGTTATTCCTTCGCGAATGCGCGACCCAAATCGAACCTGTCCCAGGACGGCAAACGCGTGATCCGCCTGCGCCTGGCGGGCACGCACCGGCCGATGAAGCTGGGGTACGCCACGGCGAGCAACACCCAGCTGTCGCGCGTGGTGTCGGCGTTTGCCGAGCGCTGCCGGATGTTTGTGTCTGACCAGTACATTCCCGGTATGGCCCCGCCGAGTTTTTTTGACCCGCATGCGGTGCGCTCGCTCAGCAGTGTGAGCTGAGAGTGCACCAGAAGGTGGCGTTCGCGGCGCGGTGAATTCAGGCGTGCACCCTTTCGGTCAGGGCATGCGGCCTATGCAATGTGGGAGGGGGCAAGCCCCCTCCCACATTGATTTGTGGTGGTTTCGAGGGCGGAGGGGGGCTGCGTAGGTTCTGCCTACCCAGTGGACCGGGTTTTACGAATTGACCCCAAGGGCCTGTCCCCACGACTCTGATTTCATTGATGCAGATCAATTTCCTTCTTTTGGGGCAGGGCACCGCGACGATGACATTCGACTGGAATTACACGTTTGGTCTGCTGGGCGATGCCGAGTTCTGGCGCGCGACGTGGACGGTGATCAAGCTCAGCACCCTGACCTGGGTCTTGAGCATCGGTTTGGGTTTTCTGCTGGCGCTGGCCAAGCAATCCAGGCATGGGCTGCTCAGCGTTCCCGCGCGTGGCTATATCTGGCTGTTTCGCAGCCTGCCGCTGTTGGTGCTGTTGATCTTTATCTACAACCTGCCTCAAGCGCTGCCCGGCACTTCGGCGATTCTGGCCGACCCGTTCTGGTCCGGCCTGCTGGCCCTGGTGATTTGCGAAACGGCGTATGTGGCCGAGATCCATCGCGGCGGTTTGCTCTCGATCCCCAAAGGCCAAGGCGAGGCGGCGCGGGCGTTGGGCTTGAAGTTTTTCGGCACCCAATGGCGCGTGGTGATCCCCCAGGCATTGCGGGTGGCGCTGCCGTCCCTGGCCAACGAATACATCTCCATCGTCAAACTCACCTCGCTGGTGTCGGTGATCTCGCTGACAGAAATCCTGATGGTCGGCCAGCGCCTGTATTCGCAGAACTTCCTGGTGATCGAAACCATGGCGGCGGTGGCGTTCTTCTATGTGTTTATCGTCACCGTGTTCGACTTCCTGCTCAAACGCCTGGAGCGCTTTCTCGACGTCAACCAGCGCAATGTGTCGCGGGTTCCCGATGCGGCGGTGCTGGCCCTGGCCACGCAACAACGTGTTGCGCTGCAACGTCCGGCGACCACTGGGGCCCCGGCGCTGCACGCCACGCGGCTGCACAAGGCCTACAACGACATCGAGGTGCTGGGCTCGGTCAACCTGCAGGTCCTGCCCGGTGAAGTGGTGTCGGTGATCGGGCCATCGGGGTCGGGTAAAACCACCTTGATTCGCCTGCTCAACGGCCTGGAGCAACTGGACAACGGCGAGATCAGGATCAACGGCCAGCCGTTCATCCACCTGAACAAAACCGGCGCGCAGAAACCGCAGTACGTCGAACACGCCGAGCATCGCCTGAACATCGGCATGGTGTTCCAGAGCTTCAACCTGTTCCCGCACTTGAGCGTGCTCGACAACCTGCTGATGGCGCCGAAATACCACGGCCTGGGGCGCACCGACGAGCTCAAGCAACAGGCCTACGCGCTATTGCACAAGGTCGGCATGCTCGACCACGCCTGGAAGTACCCGCACCAACTCTCCGGCGGCCAGCAGCAACGCGTGGCCATCGCCCGCGCGCTGATGATGCGCCCGCAGATCATGCTGTTCGACGAGCCCACCTCGGCGCTCGACCCGGAGAAAGTCAACGAAGTGCTGCAGGTCATCGAAGCCTTGGCCGAGGAGGGCATCACCATGGTGATCGTCACCCACGAGATGAATTTCGCGTTCAAGGTCTCCGATCGCATCGTGTTCATGGAGAAGGGGCGTGTGGTCTGCGACGACACGCCTGCGGTATTGCGCAGCGGTCAGAACCCACGCGTGGAGGCGTTCCTCAAGGACGTCTCGCTGGCGTGACCCTCTAACGTTCAGGAAACATAAAATGATCGAGCAAGATGAAATCGAGCAGTTCCAGCGCGACGGATACCTGGTGGTGGAAGGCGTGTTGTCGATGGACGAAGTGGCCGCGCTGCAGCACGACTTCGACCAGTGGGTAGAAGAAAGTCGCGGCCATGATCAGGGCTGGGGCACGACCGTGGATGGCCGCGCACGCTTTGATCTGGAGGGCGACCATCGCGCCGATCACCCGTCGCTGCGCCGGGTCAGCTCGCCCACCGAAATTTCCCCAGTGTATGAACGCGTGGCGTTGCATTCACGCATGGCGGCGATTTCCGCGCAGTTGATCGGCGCCAGCGGCGCACGCTTTCACCACAGCAAGATCAATTCGAAGTTGCCCCACACCGCGACCCAGGTGAAGTGGCACCAGGACTTTTTGTTCACGCCCCACAGCAACGACGACATCATCACCGCCTTGCTGATGGTCAGCGAAGTGACCCCGCAAAACGGCCCGCTGAATGTGATCCCCGGCAGCCATAAAGGCCCGCTGTGGTCGCACTGGCAGAACCAGCGTTTCACCGGCGCGGTGGACGACGCAGTGGTCGCGGAACACTGCCGGCAACCGATCGCCTGCTACGGCCCGGCCGGTTCCGTATGCTTCATGCACACCCGCTTGCTGCACGCCTCCAGCCCTAACGAGACCGAACTGCCGCGCACCCTGTTCATCAGCGTCTACGCCGCTGAAGACGCGCTGCCATTCGGCGAAAACCCTCTGCCCAGCGCACATGCCGGCCTGCTGGTGGCCGGTGAAGAAAGTGGCTTGATACGTTCCACGGACAACCAACTGCGCTTACCGCAGAAACCCCGTGGTGCGTCTTTCTTCGTGCAACAGGCCGGACAAGATTCTGCCACTGCCTAACCTCCCAACTCCCTTGCAGGTATTGACCATGACAGCGTTTCGTAAAAGTGTTCGTCCCCTTGCCGTGTGCCTGCTGGGCGCAGCGGTTGCGATGACCTCGTTGGCGGCTTCGGCGTTCCAGCAGGACGGCAAGATCATCGCCGGTTCCGATGTGACGTTCTTCCCCTATGAATACATGGATAACAACAAGCCGGCGGGCTTCGATATCGAGTTCATGGACGGCCTGGGCAAGGTCATGGGGCGCAAGGTCGAGACCCTCGACAC
Organism: Pseudomonas emilianonis; assembly: GCF_023072625.1. NCBI lineage: Bacteria > Pseudomonadati > Pseudomonadota > Gammaproteobacteria > Pseudomonadales > Pseudomonadaceae > Pseudomonas > Pseudomonas emilianonis. Next base: position 5,003 of record NZ_JAKNRV010000093.1, on the reverse strand, counting down.
GCGCTTTCCCAACTTGATCACCGGCTTGCAGGCCGGGCGTTTCGATGTGACCAACTCGTCGATGTATATCACCGCCGAGCGGGTCAAGGTCATCGACATGATTCCCTACCTGAAAAGCGGCGAGTCGATCCTGACCCTCAAGGACAGTGCCTTCCAACCCAAGACCCCGGAAGAGTTCTGCGGCCACAAGATCGGTTCCATGGGGGCTACCTCGTGGCTGGCGCAGATGAACAAACTGTCGGCCGAGTACTGCGTGGCCAAAGGGTTGAAGCCGATCCAGATCAGCGAGTACAGCACCGACCCGCAAACCACCCAGGCGCTGCTGGCCCATGCGGTCGAAGCGCAGATCACCGACGCGGCCGTGGCCCGTGGCGTGATCGACAAACTGGGCAGCCGCGTGGTGATTTCGTCCGACGCCTTGATCTACCCGGTGCTGAACGGCTTCGGCGTGAAGAAGGGCAATGACACGGTCAAGCAGGCCTTGCTCGACGGCCTGGAGAAGTACCGCGCCACGCCGGAATACGCGGCCTTGCTCAAGAAGTACAACTTCGAGGCGCCCACCGATGCCGACCTTGCGGCGCTGATGCCCAAGTAAGCCTATTGCGCGGCCGCAGCCTTGCGGTCGCGCCCTGCGGAGACCGATCCATGGCGTTATCCCTCGAAGAACAGACGCGCATCGACCTGGCGGCGACCTTTCGCATCGTTGCCCACCTGGGCATGCACGAAGCGGTGGCCAACCACTTCAGCGCTGCCGTGTCGGCCGATGGTAAACAGTTTTTGCTCAACCCGAAGTGGAAGCACTTCTCGCGCATTCGCGCCAGCGACCTGCTGCTATTGAACGCCGACGACCCTGCCTGTGCCGACCACCCGAACGTGGACGCCACCGCCTGGTCGATCCATGGGCAGATCCACCGACTGCTGCCACACACCCGCGCCGTGTTGCACCTGCACCCGGTCTACACCACGGCGGTGGCGTGCCTGGCCAAGCCGCACATCCCGGCGATCGACCAGAACACCGCGCGCTATTTCAACCGCGTGGCGGTGGACGAACTCTATGGCGGCATGGCCGACACCGAAGCCGAAGGCGCACGCCTGGCCGGCTTGCTCGACGGCAAGAGCCGCCTGTTGATGGGCAACCATGGCGTGATGGTGACCGCCTCGTCCATCGGTGAAGCGTTCGACGATATCTGGACCCCGGTCATTTTTTCGTCAGTGTTCAACGTCCATTTCCTTGCTGGTAGGCGGCGGCTTTTCAAAGCGCGGCACAATAGCAGCCAAGCACGGTTTTGGGGACTATTTGCATCACAATAGATCCGGACGCCGGCTTGCCTGCGACCGTGTTTTGGTCGCCGGCAAGCCGGCCGCCAGCCTCAATCGGCGGAGAACTTGAAGACGGTGCGCTGGGTGTAGGTCTGCCCTGGGTCTAAGCGTGTCGAGGCAAACTTCGGTTGGTTCGGCGCGTCGGGAAAGTGCTGGGTCTCCAGCGTGAAACCGCTCCAGTGCTTGTAGGTTTTGCCTGCCTTGCCCTTCACCGAGCCATCGAGGAAGTTGCTGGTATAGAACTGCACCCCAGGTTCGGTGGTGTAGAGCTGCAAACGGCGGCCGGAGTCGGGGTCGTACACGTCGGCGGCGAGTTGTTTGAGATCGCCTTGGGTGTCCAGCGCCCAGTTGAAGTCAAACCCGCCCTGTTTCGGCTCGGCGAATTTGAGTTGCGGATGATCGTCCTTGATGTGCTGGCCGATGGCAGTGGGCTGGAGAAAGTCCATCGGCGTGCCCTTGACCGGTGCCAGTTCGCCGGTGGGGATCAAGGTCGCATTCACTGGCGTGTAGTGGCTGGCGTGCAACGTCGCCACCTGCTTGAGGATATCGCCGTTGCCCGCGCCAGCGAGGTTGAAATAGCTGTGGTTGGTGAGGTTGAGCACCGTCGGTTTGTCGGTGGTGGCCTTGTAGTCGATGTGCAGTTCGTTGTTGTCGTTGAGCCGATACGTGACTTCGGTGGTCAGGTTGCCGGGAAAGCCCATCTCACCGTCCTTGGACAGGTAAGTCAGGGTTACGCCGACCGAATCCTTGTCCTTGACGGGCTTGGCTTGCCACACGCGCTTGTCGAAGCCCTGGGCGCCGCCATGCAGCGCGTTGGGACCGTCGTTGAGCGGCACCTGATAGCGCTTGCCGTCGAGTTCAAACGCACCGCCAGCCAGGCGATTGCCGAAGCGGCCGATGGTCGCGCCAAAAAACGCCGTGCCGCGCTGATAGCCCTGCACGTCGTCGAAGCCGAGCACCACGTCCTCGACCTTGCCGTGCTTGTCCGGCACTTTCAGCGCCTGCAACACGCCACCGTAGGTGATCACCGTGGCTTGCATGCCATGGCTGTTGCGCAATATGTACTGCTCGACGGCGCTGCCGTCGTTGGTTTTCCCAAACGGTTTATGTTCACTGGACAGACCGGCCGCTTGCGCGCCACCGCTGGCGATCAGCATGGACAAGGCAAGGCCGGACAGCAGGTATCGAGGGTGCTTCATGGTCGAACTTCCTTTTGTTGTTTTGAGTGGAATAGTTCTACTAATGTGCGATATTTTGTCGGTGTGACCGCAAATTTATAGCCTTAAACGCCGATTTCGTAAAATAAAATAAGACTAATTGATCGAGGCAACCTTGATATGAGTACTGAACAGGCCGTTTATCCCGACCTTAAGGGCAAGACCGTGTTGATTTCCGGAGGCGCTTCGGGGATCGGCGAATTCATGGTGCGTGCCTTCGCCGGGCAGGGGGCCAAGGTGGCATTTGTCGATCGCGCGCAAGGCCAGGGCGAGCGCCTGGCCGCGTTGTTGAGTGCCCAGGGGCATACCGTCGAGTTCGGGCATTGCGATATCACCGACGAGATTGCCTACAAGGCCGCGATTGCGCGCTTTGAATACGCCCTGGGGCCGATCACCGTGCTGGTGAACAATGCCGCCAACGACGTGCGTCATACCCTGGAGGAAGTCGACTCGGAGACCTTCGACAAGCTGATTGCCGTCAACCTCAAGCATGCTTTTTTTGCCGCCAAGGCCGTGGTGCCGATGATGAAGCGGGCGGGCGGCGGTTCGATCATCAACCTGGGCTCCGTCGGCTGGATGATGGCCTCCGCCGGCTACCCGGTGTACGCCGCCAGCAAGGCCGCCGCCCACGGCATGACGAGGGCACTAGCGCGTGAGCTGGGCCCGGACCGTATCCGCGTGAATACGCTGGTGCCGGGCTGGGTGATGACCGAAAAACAACTGATGATGTGGGTCGACGACGCTGCCAAGGAACTGATCAGCCGCAGCCAGTGCCTGCCTGGCAGCGTATTGCCGGAACACATCGCCAACATGGCGCTGTTTCTCGCCTCGCAGGCGTCGGCGATGTGTTCGGCGCAGAACTTCATTGTCGATGGCGGCTGGGTGTAGAGCGGGTTACACGATCGGGTAGCGCTTGAAGGCTGGATGCTGCTCCAGTCGCTCGGCGTGGCGTTGCACATGGGGGAACGCGTCCGCCTTGACGACCGAGGCCACGGTGAACTGGCTGAAGGACCAGGCGACCGCCGCCGTCATCGAGGCCTGGGTCAGCGCTTCGCTGTCGGCATGGCTCAGGTGTTCATCCAGCAGCGTATACGCGGCCAGCAATTGCCCGGCGACGCGCTCGACCCACGGCGCATGCTGCTTCTCGGCCGGCCGCAGGTTGTGTTCGTAGACGATCTGCACGCTTTTCTCACAAGCCGCCAGGGCCAGCCCGAGCAGTTGCAGGTCTTTGGCGCGTGCCGTAGGGGGCTGCGGCAGCAGTTTTTTGTCGGCCGGCGCCAGGGCTTCGAGGTAATCCAGGATCAGGCTGGAGTCCATCAATACGGTGCCATCGTCCAGCACCAGGGTCGGGGCTTTGACTACTGGGTTGATCCGCGCAAATTCGCTGTAGGTGCTGAACACGGACAAGGGCTCATGCACAAAATCCACGCCGTACAGTTCCAGGGAAATAGCCACGCGACGCACGTAGGGTGAGTCGAGCATTCCGATCAGTCTCATAAAGCCTCCATTGATGCCGGGTGAATTGCGGTGCCTGGAAGATTAAAAGGCACTCGTTCGGTCTGTGCAATGTTTGAACGCGCAATGCCCGTGCGCCGCCCATTACGGTGGGCGCGGCGCTGCAGGTGTGACGCACCCCAACCTTTGGTTTAGTCTGGGTCGATTCGTTGACCGCAAGCACATCAGGAGCCGTGAGCATGACCGAATACGTACCCCCCAAGGTCTGGACCTGGGACGCCGAAAGTGGCGGCACGTTCGCCAGTATCAACCGCCCGATCGCCGGGGCGACCCACGACAAGGCCCTGCCGGTCGGCAAACACCCGTTGCAGTTGTACTCGCTGGCCACGCCGAATGGGCAGAAAGTCACGATCCTGCTCGAAGAGCTGTTGGCCCTCGGGCATACCGGTGCGGAATACGATGCCTGGCTGATCAAGATCGGTGACGGCGACCAGTTCGGCAGCGGCTTTGTCGCGGTGAACCCGAACTCGAAAATCCCCGCCTTGCTCGACCGCAGCGGCGCCACGCCGATTCGCGTGTTTGAGTCCGGCGCGATCCTGCAGTACCTGGCGGAGAAATTCGGCGCGTTCTTCCCGACAGAACCTGCGGCCCGCGCCGAGTGCCTGTCGTGGCTGTTCTGGCAGATGGGCAGTGCGCCGTACCTGGGCGGTGGTTTCGGGCATTTCTACGCGTATGCGCCGAGCAAGATGGAGTACCCGATCAACCGCTTTGCCATGGAAACCAAGCGTCAGCTGGATGTGCTCGACCAGCGCCTGGCGGTGAGCGAGTACATTGCCGGCGATGAGTACACCATCGCCGATATCGCCATCTGGCCCTGGTACGGTGGCCTGGTCAAAGGCCGCTTGTATGACGCGGCGCAGTTTCTCTCGGTGCAGGATTACAAGCATGTATTGCGCTGGGCCGATGCGATCGAGGCGCGCCCGGCGGTGCAGCGCGGACGGCGGGTCAACC